>NZ_JATABF010000058.1:0-27652 GCF_036533715.1 Vibrio sp. M260121
ATTGTTCTTGTGCCCAAAGTTTAGCGTCTGAATATGTCATCTTAGTGTTTCAGTGAGGAATAGTAAGTGATCAGATCGCACACACGTTAAAGAGTTCAAAAAAAATCCCCAAGCTACAAGCTTGGGGATTTGTGTATAAGAGACAGGCCGATTGGCAGCCTTTTGTTTATTCAGGACAAGGGAGTATTTTTAGGGTGTAGCTCTCATTTTCCGACTCCGGTGGGCCATATAGAATGCCACATTGAGTGAGGCTTGCCCGAGGATCGTCAGCTGCTGCTATTACCATTTCACGAGTAGTTGACCCTGCTGGGTGGTGAATTGTTTTCCAGTCTGAACCGTTTTCATTAAGGTTTTGCACTAGTAATTGCATTGCCTCGCTATCTGCGTCCGGATAGCCGTAAAGAAAAACACAACGCTTTGAGCCTCCAATCTCGCAGCCATCAAAGGGTAAGTCAGCCTGCGGGGTGTTTTTATCAAAGTTCGAAACGTAGCTTCGGTCCTCTAATCCCGCTATCGCCATTTTCCCATATCCAATTCCTAGACCTGAAGCGATTGCACCTTTCATACCTTCTAAACGAGCTTCGCGAGCATCGTCTTGGATGTTTAAAAAGCGTGGTGCGGCAGTGACAGCAAGGATGCCGAGAATTACGATAACAACAACAAGCTCAATTAAAGTAAAACCTGATTTTCTTTTCATAAACCATCTTTAAGTTAGGTTGATACGATAGTCTAATATTTATGTATTTTATGGTGCTATAGACTACTAAAGTTCATCTTTGGTGAATTTTAATGGTGCATTCACTCTAAATGGAGTGTGATTATAGTTCCATATTTGTATCCGGGATACTATTCACGTCATAAATTTTGTGGCGAAGAGATAACCAATTTTGTAAGTCGCAAAATGTGAGACTTAAGAACTCAGATATTGAAACATTTTGATTGTGTTTTTAATGGCTTTGGTGAATCCTACGCGGGGTGAGAGTGAGGTATTGATAGGTGGTGTGTATTCAATCAACTCTCTAATAATTAATTAAAATATAAGATCATATCGATGGATTTCGATTCAACTAATTTGCTTGCAATGGGGCTGATTTTCCTTGGCTCTTATGTTCAAACCGCCATCGGTTTTGGCCTCGCTATTGTGGCTGCGCCATTACTGATTCTTTGGGCTCCTGAATATGTACCCGCACCAATCTGTCTGGTTGCTCTGTTTATTTCATTAATGAACGCAATGAAGCACCGCAGCAATGTTGAAATTGGTGGCCTAAAAATGGCTTTGATTGGTCGTGTGCCAGGCTCGCTAGCGGGTGGGGCGCTGTTGTTCTTTGTTTCCACTGAAGCACTCACACTTTGGATCGGTTTTCTCGTACTGTTTGCCGTAGCAGTGAGCGTACTTCCATTTCGTATTGAACCAACACCAGGACGCATGACGTTCGCAGGTTTCTTCTCTGGTCTGTTTGGTACCAGCTCTGCGATTGGTGGTCCACCGATGGCTTTGTTATTGCAACATCAAGAAGCGAATCAGTTACGTGGTAACCTGTCTGCGTTCTTCGTATTTAGCTCTATTATCTCTTTGATAGTCCAGATACCCGTTGGCTTCTTTAATGTTCATCATTTGGTGATCACGTTGCCATTGTTACCGACTGCTGCATTTGGTTATTGGCTAGCAATCAAAACGACACAGTCATTGCCGAAAGAAAAGATTCGCTTTGGCGCACTTACGCTGTGTTTTGTTAGTGGTATTACCGCCGTGGTTCAAGGCCTAGCACTGTAAAGTTGAGTCATCGTTTCAAATTCGCTTTACAAAAGCACTTTGCTCTATAGAATCGCGTCACTTTTTATTTGTCGAGTTAGTTATGAACAGCAATCGTTACGGCAACTTTATGGCTGCATTGTCCTTCGTCATTTGGGGACTGTTGCCAATTTACTATCGCTTTTTACCAAACGCATCGATGGATGAACTGCTTGCGCTGCGTATTATTGGTTCAGTGCCTGTAGGGTTTGTTCTTGTTCTGTCGATTACACGTCATATGCCAAAATGGTCTGCGATCTGGCAGGATAAAAAATCGCTTTGGTATACGTTTGTTGCCAGTAGCTTAATGTGTATTTCTTGGGTGGCATTCACTTGGGCGTTAACAAACAACCGCGTCATTGATGCGAGCTTGGGCTTCTTTATTGGCCCATTAATCTCCGTTGCACTCGGCGTGTTTGTGTTGGGCGATAAGCTTTCAAAAGGGCAGTTCATTGCGATTCTTCTCGCGACCATCGGCGTGTTATATCAAGTTATCCAGTACGGTCAATTACCATTGGTCGCTCTGACAATGGGGATATTTTTCTCTCTTTATGGTCTGTTTAAGAAGAAGATTAACTTTGATTGGAGCACGACGCTCTTTATCGAAGCGGTAGTGCTGACGCCAATTGCACTCGCTTATTTAATCGTAAAACAAGTGACAGTGGGCGAGTTGGCCTCAACCGTGGATATGACCACCTTTATGCTCTACTTGGGTAGTGCGCCTGTGACACTTTTGCCGCTGATCTTCTATTCGATTGCGATTCGCATCACCAATTTATCGACGGTGGGGTTGATGCAGTACATTGAGCCAAGCTTGCAGTTTGTACTGGCTGTTGTGTTCTTTGGTGAGATGTTCGACAGCGTTAAAGCGGTGACTTTTGCCTTTATTTGGGTGGGTCTTCTGTTCACGATCTTCGAGGGCATCGCTAAGCTATCAAAAAGAAAAAAGCTTGCTGACCACTCAATTTAGCTAATTCCTTCTTTAGATTCATAGGGCTAGCTTATATTTAATATATAGTTAGCCCTTAGTTTTCGTTATTCGAATGCTATCGCAATATCTAAAGAAGGAAGATTTATGATCACCGCTCTCTACGCATCCATTCTCGCTTTACTGCTTATCTGGCTCGCTTTTCAAGTCATCAAACAACGTCGAAGCAACAAAATCGCCTACGCAGACGGTGGCGTTGAAGCGCTTCAAATCGCCCGAAGTGCCCAAAGCAACGCAAGTGAATACATTCCTATTACTCTGATTCTAATGGCACTCGTCGAACACAACGGTGCATCGGTTTGGCTGATTCATCTTGCTGGTGTTGCATTCGTCATTGGGCGCATTATTCATGCGCGCGGAATATTAGGTGAAGACTTAAAAGGGCGCGTGACCGGGATGAAGTTCACCTTCTTTACTATGATTGGTTTAGTGGTGCTGAACTTAATCTACTTACCTTACGGTAATTTATGGTAAAAAACGCGACTTACTTACCGCCAGCTTGGCTACTGGTTCTTATCGGATTGGTGCTAAATATTGCGGCGATCGTACTGACGAGCGTTGTGCTCGATAAACTAGGAAAAGAAACCAGTTTGTTGGCCGATCAAAAGGCTGACAACTTATACTCCATTCAATTGGCGTGGAACAGTGTAGAAACGCTTGAGAGAAAGCGAGAAGTGTTGCTACTGCATCTCCATTTGTCCCAAAGCGAAGCGGTGTCTGAAGAGGTGAGTCAAGTCCTACAAGGACACCTTTCTTCATGGACAGGGGAGAAGGTTAGCGCCATTGAGATCACCCAACTGCCCAACCTTATGTCTGAAATCAATCAAGCTCAAGCTAACTATCGAAACCGCATCGACAGTTACTACCTAGAAAACCTTGAGGTAACTGAAGTCATGTCGAGTTTGGAAGAAAAGATCGCATGGTACAAAAGCATTGGACTGTTTTTGCAAGTTTTTGGCTTAGCTTTGATTTTAGCGCGAGACCTTGCTCGTAAACCTTAATGGCCAATGTAACTTGTTTGCCATTTGCAAAAGATTGTTTGCAATATGCAAAGGATTTTATCTCACAAGAGTGATTATTCGTTCAAATTAAGTGCAAATGGTTAAATAATGATCGGTTTGAGTGCATCAGAAAGTTGGCACGCCTAATGCTTTAGCTATAGCGATCCTTTTAAGCCGAGGGTCACCTAGCCAACTGACGTTGTTAGTGAACCCAATTGTTCACACGTATATACAGCCAATCACATTTTTTGTGGTTGGCTTTTTTTTTCACAATCAATTCACGTTTTAATTGTTACAGTTTCCAGTCGAACAATGGCGATGGTTGTGGTAGTTTTCGCGCGCATATAAATTCTAATTGGTTGTATTAATGAAGAAAGTTGTACGTTTAGTTGGTTTTGTCTCTATTTTTTGTGCTCAAGCGGCAAATGCGATGAGTGAAAAAGATTGGGACGTACTTACCGATATCGGTGCTTATGGCTTGGTTGCAACGGCGGCCGCGGTACCTGCATACAAAGGAGATTGGGAAGGCTTCTGGCAAGCAGGGTTTAGTATTGGCGCAGCATCGGGCATTGGTTTAATTGGTAAAACAACCATCGACGCAGAACGCCCGGATAAAAGTGGTAACGACAGTTTCCCTTCCAACCATACGGCTAACGCTTTTGCTTCGGCGACAAACCTATATTTGCGTTATGGTTGGGAAGCGGGCTTACCTGCTTATGGGGTCGCGACCTTAGTTGGTGTTGGTCGAGTAGAGGCGAAGAAACACTATTGGCGTGATGTACTTGCTGGCGCCGCTTTAGGAACCTTGACCGCATACGTGTTCACTGACGCTTATGATGAAAATGTTCAGCTTGTTCCTTGGGTGACGAGCGAAGATATGGGCGTATCAATTACATATCGTTGGTAGTTTAAGCGGTGATAAACAAAAAGCCTCGGCATAAACCGAGGCTTTGTTGTATCTGAATGTTAGCGCGTTCGTGTTTTAGAACTGAGCTTTAATCCAAATCATACGGTGGTCAGAAGACACATCTTTACCGTTACCGTACTTACCGATGCGGTCGTCGTTAAACAGCTTACGACCTTCTTCGTAAGATGCCGCCCAGTAAACACCAGAATCCACGACGTTTAGGTTTGCTGATGGCATCGCATAGTCAACACCAAGTCCGAACGTAGACGTGATGCGGTTTGGAATTGGGTGAGTCGAGTTTTTATCTACCGCATGCTCGGCTGCACCGAAGCTAGTTGGGTAAAGCTCACCGTTCATTACTTCTTGGTTTACTAGTGGATCATTATGGAATGCTTGCATAATGTCACTAAAGCCGTCGCCATCTAATGGATCAAGGTTTTGGTCACCCATCATGACGAATTTTGCACCTTCTGTCAGACCACCTTTGTTGCCAGCGTCATCGTAGAAGTACTCTTTGCCTTGTACATAGTGATGCCAGAACTCTACTTCAGCTCCGTTTTGAACTTTATTCTTGCCTGGATCGAATACTGGTGGAGTAGGGTGAGACATCAATAGGTGAACAACTTCGTCACCTTTCTCAGTTGGAATGATAATTGGAGCATCTACGTGGTTTTTAGATGACAGGCGAACGACGTCCCACTCTTCAGCAGTGTACCAATCGTCACCACACTTCATGCCATCTGGAATGGTTTGTGAACCGTCACAGATTGTGATTTTAGGGATTTCTGCGCCTTCCATGTCTTTCCATTTGAACTCTTGGAAGGTACGAGTGTTTTCTGTGTCGATCTCGTATTTAGACATCAACGCGAAAGCGTATTGGCCGTGGTAGAAACCAAAGCCCCACGCATCACCAGGAAGCTGGCCAGCTGTGCCGTTGTTATCTAGGTCAAGACCACTGTTTAGGCCTGTGTTTGTTGAGTAAGACTCGGCGTAAGGGTACTCGATTGGTTCTAAGTTTGCTTCACCACCCGCACCGTCAAGACTTTGCGCAACGGATAGGTAGTTGTTTTGGAAACCTTCCAAAGCAACCATATCTTCACCAGTACCGTCGTTGTTGTATTCCGCCATCATAAGAACGTCAGGACGGTTCTTCTGAATGATTGCAGCAACGTTACGGATCTGAATGACTTTCTCAGCCATTGTTTTGTCTGCATCCGCGATGGTGCCATCAAGGTAAGCGGTGACAAGCTCAGTTTGTTTTGCTGGCTCTACCTGCATTTCAGCGACAAGGTCTTCAAAAGTACTGCGATCAAAAGATAGGTTATAAGTGGCGATCTTTACTTCTTTAGGTTGAACATCTACGTATTCAGTGTCGTCATTACAGCCAGTTAAAAGCGCTGCACCAACAAGGAGAGCAAGAGGAGTTTTGATGTATTTCATGGGTATGTCATACCTTATAATTGGATTCGCGCAAATACTAAAGTTATCAGTAGCTTTTGTAAGCGATCTGGGTCACACAAACGATTGCGTAGTTACACGTTTGCTCAGGTTTTGTGTGATTAATGCAATAAACGCATCATTTTCAACAGCAGAAGGTTATATTCAAACTGTTAAATAATGATGTCTATTTTATTTAATGTGATTGGATTTATATTTTATATTAATCGGTTTGGATGGATTTTGTTCGTTACTCATCTGGGTTTTAGTAGTGGGAAATTTTTCTTTATACTAGGCGTCTAACAGAAGTGAGGACGACCTCACCGCTCTTTTCTTTCTCGGGGACGCCCCCAATCGTTAGGAATCTCTCAATGGCTTGGGCAATTCTTTTTCTTGCTGGTCTATGCGAAGTCGCATGGGCGGTCGGGCTCAAATACACCGAAGGTTTTAGTAAGCTTGCACCGTCTGCATTCACTATTGGATTTATGGGGTTGAGCTTTTGGTTACTGGGTATCGCACTAAGAACGTTACCGCTAGGCGTTGCTTATGGCGTTTGGGTGGGTATTGGTGCGATAGGTACCGCAATTGCCAGTATCTATTTATTTAATGAGCCAGCCACGTTAATCAAGCTTATCAGTTTACTGCTCATTGTTGCGGGTATCGCGGGTTTGAAGTTCGCAGCTTAGCGGTACAAATACAGCCAAAAGAAAAGCCAGAGTGATGCTCTGGCTTTATTCTTTTTCGATCAAACGAAACGTAAGTAGAAGGGCGATTGCTATCGTTTTATAAACGGCAACTTGAGATGCTGACCAAATACGTTGATCAGCGCGCCTGTTACGATTAATGCGCCACCTAAGTATGTCCATGCCGAAGGTAATTCACCAAAGAAAACGATGCCCAAAACGACAGAGAAAATGATCTGTACATAAGAATAAGCCGATGCTTTTCCTGCTTCTTGTGTTTGCATTGCTTTCGTGAGGCCCAGTTGTCCTATTTGCGTAAAGACGCCGACTAAAACGAGCATCATGGTTAGATACAAATCTGGCATGACGAATTGATCACCAATCAAGAGAATCGACGTAGGCAACGCCACCAATGGGAAGTAAAAAATGATCACGGAACTGTCTTCGGTCTGACTTAACTTACGTACGATTACGTACGCGATGGAGCTACCAAAAGCACCTAAGATAGCAATCATCACACTGAACATTGGTAAAGCATGCTCGGCATCCGGACCGGTTTCTGGCCTCACCATCACGTATACCCCAAGCAAACACAGAGCGATACAGATAAACGTCGAAGGCTGGATACGTTCTTTAAGGAAGAAAACCGCAAGTAAGGCAGTAAATACAGGGTGGATGTACTGGAAAATGGTCGCTTCAGCTAGTGGCAGCGTTGTAACGGAATAGTACACACACATCAAAGCCATGGTGCCTACTGCGCCTCGAGCGAAAAGGAGAGGTTTATTATTCCCCCAAACCGAAATGCCTTTGCGTTTTACATCAAGATAGCTGATCACCAATGAGACCAGTGCCCTTGCTGCTACGATTTCAAATACAGGAATGCCGTGCAAGCTAACATGCTTTACGGTGGCGGACATCAGTGCAAAGCCAAAAGCGGACAGCACCATAAAGCGCACGCCAATGGGAATCATCGAATTGATTGAGTTAGGCATCTTACTGCTCGTTTATTGAGGGAGATCGCACTTTAGCATACCAGGCTGACAAAAAGATCAGCACCTTGTGATTAAGGCTCCGGATCTTGTTGAACCAAGGTAGACTGTCTCGTTCAGATATAAAAACAATAAACACATAAGGAGAAAGGGATGATTCCTATTCAAGCAACGCATGTGTCTGGTGTGGTGATTTCCGAATTCGACGGCATAAAAAAAATGCTGTTGTTAGAGCGAGTCAAAGGTGGTTATTGGTGTCATGTCGCTGGTGGTGTGGAAGAGGGCGAAACTGGCTGGCAAACCATTGTGCGAGAGCTTAAAGAAGAGACACAAATCGAAGATGTAGAGCTCCATAGCGCAGATTTTCTAGAACAGTTTTATGAGGCACACAAGAATCGAATCATGGTTATTCCTTGTTTTGTCTTGTTCTGCAAACCGAATCAAACGGTGACGCTAAATCATGAACATACTGATTATCGTTGGTGTACATTAGAAGAAGCCAAACAGCTCGCACCATTTGCCAATCAACATCAACTTTACGAGCATGTATGGAAGCACTATGTTGAAAGCAAACCTTCACCATTCACAGTGATTAAACAAAAGTAGGTCAACGAGTTCTACAGATGTACCAAGGATATGAAAAACACCAATTGCGACAAATCACAGAGCGCATTTCAATTGAGCCTTTATTGACGAAGCATGCAACGCCTTTGCTTGCTGCGGTGAATAAGAGCCGTGAACACTTGTCACAATATTTGCCTTGGACGGATTGGGTGACGAATCGCCGAGAAGCCGTCGCTTATATATCTCAACGTATTAACTCCAACGCGTTTGAGGCGTATTGGTTTGCCATTCGCCTCGATCAGAACTTTGTTGGTGTGCTAGGTATGAAAGGCGTGAACCAAGAAACGGGTGTGGCGGAAGTGGGATATTGGCTCGCCGAGCAGGGGCATGGTCATCGCATTATTGATCACGTTTTATCTGTTCTATTGCCATTGGTTCGTGAGCGAGGGCAGACAAGTGCGATTCAATTCCATTGTATGGAAGGCAATGTTCCGAGCATCAAGATTGCAGAGCGAGCAGGGGCGGTATTAAAGGAATACGTAGACCATGATTTTGAAATGCTCGACTCTCGTCAGAGGTTAGGAGTTTATGAGTTGGTATTTGAAGCACACCCAAGGACGAGCCATTCGCTAGAAGAGCGTGCATAACCGCGACAAATTAGAGCCTACTGGAAAAGGGTTTGATGGTTGTAAATTGTTCGATTTAAGCCTTTGTCACAAATTACAAACTGCATTCAGGTTTTAGTGATAAGAAACTTATCATGTTCGAAAAGATAATCCATTATTGCAGCGATGAATGAGTACTCATTGGTATTTAGAGATGGAAATTGCAATTAACCGGATAACGTGGCAGCAAGCCATGCCTATCCGACACCAAGTATTATGGCCTGACAAGCCTGTGGAATATTGTCATGTAGAGGGTGATGAAGAAGCAGAACATTATGGTGCGTTTGTTGATGACGTTTTAGTCGGCGTTGCGTCGATATACCTAGATGACAATCAAGCTCGGCTACGTAAGTTTGCCATCTTACCTGACTATCAAGGGCAAGGTATTGGCTCTTCAATGGTTCGCTATATCTTGGTGAACTTGAAGCTATCTCCTGTCGAGTATTTTTGGTGTGATGCAAGAGAATCGGCGCTCATCTTTTACGAACGTTTTGGAATGCACACAGAAGGTGAACGTTTTTACAAATCGGAAGTGCCGTATTTTAAAATGAAGCTTGCGCTCTAATGTACAGAAATCTGAGTTTCAACTCTAACTTCCTAACCTCTTAAATAGTCACAATGTTGCACCTATGTTAAGTTTAAATCGTACATAAGTGCGACATTGCCAGTTGTCAGGGGTACAAGGAGAAAATCATGAATGCGATCGTAGACGTCGAAGTTGGTCAACTGCTGCAACAAAAGTTAGATAAGCTCAAAGCCGGATACAACACGGATCCTTATCCGAGCTTGGATTCGAGAAAGCAAAAGCTGACTCTCCTTAAACAAACCATCCTAAATAATCAGCAAGACTTGGTGGAAGCATTAAGCGCCGATTTCGGTTATCGCTCTGAATTTGATACGGCAATGACGGATGTATTGCCGACGGTTGCCCAAATCAATTACACCCTAAAACGCCTCAATAAATGGTGTAAGCCAAGTCGTCGTCATGCAGGTTTGTTGCTTGCCCCTTCAAAAGTCACCGTTGAGTATCAACCGGTTGGCGTAGTAGGCATCATTTCGCCTTGGAACTTCCCAGTCATTCTTAGTTTATCGCCATTAGTGACTGCACTTGCTGCAGGTAACCGAGTGATGATGAAACTCTCTGAATTCACCCCTATGACCAACAAGGTGATTTCTGAGATTTGCCGAGCGTTACCTGAAGATGTTGAAGTCGTAGAGGGCGAAGCGGAAGTTGCTCAAGCGTTCAGTAAATTGCCGTTTGATCATCTGCTGTTTACTGGCTCAACCAATGTGGGCCGCGCGGTTGCTCGTGCTGCTGCTGAGAATTTAACTCCAATTACTTTGGAGCTCGGTGGTAAATCTCCGGTCATCGTGGCGGATGACGCTAACTTGAACAAAGCGGTTGATGCGATTCTATTTGGTAAATGCATCAATGCTGGACAAATCTGTGTTGCACCAGATTATGCTTTTGTACCAGAGGGAAGAATCAACGAGTTTGTCGCGCTGTTCCTACAACGTTTTGAAGCGCTGTACCTCAAAGGTCAGAACGACCAAGGCTTTACTCATATCATCAATCAACGCCAGTACGACCGCTTAAAGGCAGTATTGGAAGATGCCAAATCCAAGGGCGCGGAAATACATACCGTGTCCGAGACGAGTGCAGAAGGGCGACTGTTATATCCGCACCTAGTGACCAATGTTTCGGAAGATATGGTCATCATGCAGGAAGAGATTTTTGGTCCTCTTATGCCAATTAAGCCTTACCGTGAGATCCAAGAGGCCATCGACTACATCAACCAGAATCAACGCCCACTTGCGCTGTACATCATGTCACAAGATAAAAGTGTTATTGAGCGAATTACCCGTAATACCCACAGTGGCGGGGTTGGGGTGAATGACACGATTTTGCACGTCGGCGCAGAAGACGCGCCATTTGGTGGTATTGGTGAATCTGGTATCGGCCACTATCATGGCGAGGAAGGGTTTAGGACCTTTAGTCACGCGAAAACTGTTCTAAATACACCAACGTGGTTACCTCGTGTAGGTATGTTGATGGAACGACGTGGCATGGCAATCAAAGCATTACAGAAATTCTTTATGCGTTAACGCTACTGACATTGGAACACCAAAGAATAAGAAAACCGCCCAGTGAGGCGGTTTTTGTTTGTTGTTAATTCGTACTATTGAAGTGTTTTAATGGCTACCTAAACATCTGGTAGCCATTGATGGTATTACTCTACACAGCTCCAGCCTGTGGTATCAATCGAGTTAATCCAATCGGCAATTAACTGAACACCTTCATCGTGAACAACGTGTCTGCCTAGTTCTGGCATCATATTTCCGTTGTCGACATTGATGCGGTAGTGCAGCACAGAGTTTTCTGGATCACCCGGTACAATCACATACGGAGATGGACCTTTGTGGAAGGTGATACCACGAGCGCAAATACCCATTTCGCTGATCCCTTCACGCCAGTATTCAAACTTGAATGGATTACTCGCCGCTTTACCTTCGGTGCGATGGCAGTGCGCACAGTTCACATCAAGGTACGCTTTGGCGTAATCCAGTAGCTCAGTATCCGTTAGATTACTTGCTCCCGCTTCGGTATCAAAGACAGGGGTCTTAGGTAAGTTCTCTGGTGTATCTGGTAAAGCTTCTGTAAATAGCCCCAGCGTTTCCCAATGTACAAGTTGGTTGACTGGCGAGCCATCAGAGACATCTTGAACACTGTTTAGGTTACGAGCTTTAGGACCAATCGGAGAGAAACCCTTTGGTTGTGTGTTACCAGTAGGATCGGAGACATCAGATTCTACTTTGTGACACAAGGTACACTCATTTCGGCTTGGTACTTCATAAGTGAAATTAAGCGTTTCGCCATTATGTTCTACGCTGCGCTCAAAAGGTACTGATACCGCAGTCAGGTAGGCGTCGGTTTTGTCTTCGTTCCAGACGTAAGGCAGGGCAATCCAACCGCTGTCACGACGAATCAATAGGCGAGTCTCAATGAGCTCTTCGTTTTCACCACGGGCATTCTCAGTGCTCGAAGGCAGCGCAAAGGTTTTAATCAACACGGTACCGATTGGGAAGTCGAACACCTCTTGCTCACGATAGCTTGCTGAAGCCTCGTTCGGCATCACTACAAAGCGGTATTTGCGTGCATAGTCAGTAAAGAGTTCAACGTTCATCTCATACAAAGTACCTTTCGCAGATGCCGCTAAGTTGAGGTTTTGTGTTGGATCTTTGGCATCTTCAAACAGATTGTATTGCGACAAGCTCACACAGTTTTCACCGTATGTCGCGCTTTCACGAGTAATCGCATCCCAGTTAATACCCGTCACGTCATCTAGGGTACAGTTTGCGTTGCCAACGATACCGTTTGGTGTATCTGGATTATCAGGATCCGTCACTCCGTCTTCGGTTTGATTGTAGCCATACACCACGCCATTAATTGTGACGGTATTGATGTCTAATGGCGCTTTAGAATCGCAACCTGCGGTAAGTAGCGTCGTTTGAACGTTCTCGTATAAGAAATCTGCATTGGCTGGGTTTTCCGCATAACGACCAATTGCGGTTGGGTCCATGTTATCAACCAACACACCAACACTTGCGCCATTATTGACTAAGCAGTTGCTGTCTGCATCGGTAAACTCAGTAAGGTAATTCCAGTTGGTTGTTCCTGTCATACCGTTGAGCGCATCACGCAATGGTGCAAACATTTGTGAACGAATCAGTGACTCACCTGCGCCATCGTAAAACAGAGCAGGGAAGGCTTGATGATTTAACGTATACGCTAAAATCATATCTTCAATCAGGGAACCATTTGGATTGGCACCTGTGTTGGTAATGGTGTTGTCGTGGAAATACATGTTGGTCGGAACAGGGTTCCAGCTCTGCATAACGGCATTGCCCTCAGATGTCCCATTAAGTGGGCTGTAAGCGTTGGGATCGCCATTCACCAACAAGTAACTCGTCATCGCAAGTGCCATCGAGTCGTGGTTAGTAATCGTGTTGTTGAAGAACTCACTATTACGCCCGGACAGAATGACGACGCCAGTACCAGGAGGGACGATGCCCACCACGCCACAGCCACCTAGTCCATTTTGACAGGTGGTATCAACGTAGTTCTCTAAGTTGTTGTCGCGGATTACGTTATCAAAGATGCGTACATCATCAATTAAGCGACCAATAGTGGTAGCGCCCGGTAGGTCAAATAGCAGCACACCGCCCGTGTTTCCAAGCGCTAAGTTGTCGTAGACATCCACATTCGAACTGTTTTCAATCTCGATACCGGCGATGTTCTTTTCCGCTACGTTGTCACGGATAACCGCTCCGATGGTTTGACCCACATAGATACCCGCATCAGCACTGCCGTAACTCCACGTATCTTCGATCAAGACGTTTTGAGATTTTACTGGATAGATGCCGTAAGTACCGCGTAGGTTACCATCTTCGTCACGTGCACGAGGCACTTCGAGCCAAACTGCCGCGACGTCACGAATAATGATGCCTTCAACCCCGTCGGCTTTTAGACCGTTCTTAGAGGCTTCCGCAATTTGGAGATCGGATACGGTGATGTTCGAACCACCACTGATGGCAATACCGTCTTTGCCATCCACGCCACTGAAGTCGAGGTAGGTTTGGTCGATACCAGCACCACGTAACACGAGGTTATTCTTCGAATCGACCGTCAATTGGTTATTCATTTTGAAACAACCAGCGGGCAGTGTTACAACGCTGTTGTCTTCGGCAAGTTCGACCAGGTTTTCAATCGCGGTGACTTGTTCCGCGCTCGCCCATTCCTGACCGTTGCCACATAATTCTGGTGTACCGTATTCAGATAATTCATAACCGCTAGAGGTTTGCGGTTCATCATAATCGTCACTGTTACAACCCATCAAAAGACTGGAACTGATGAGTGCAGCGACAACCGTTTTGTTTATTCCGTGCATGATTTGCTTCCCTGTAATTAGTGTTATTGACTCAGTCAGGAATAATTAGAAAGAGTGGTTGTATTGGATTCCGTATATGTAGGCATCCCCTTCGGAGCGATAGGCGATATCCACGCCCGGTAGAGCGTGCGGCTCAAGCGGCTCAGTGAACGTGACTTCTTCGGCATCAATAAAGGTGAATCCAAAGTCGATTCGACTGTTTTGATTGAAGGCGTAGGTGGCACCAAAGCTGTAATTGATTCGGTCGGAATCTGGCAAGCTGATGCTCTTATCATTCACGTTAGGCGTTTCGTCGTAAGCAATACCAGCACGCAGTGTGAAGGATGGGTTGAGTTGGTAAGTTGCCCCAAACGCATATTTGAAGGCGTTCTCGAAGTTCTCATCTTTTTGCAGAACTTCTTGCCCATCTACGGTGGCGCGGATTTCTTCAAACACATCCCAACCCGTCATCATCACACTGTAGTGAATAGCCAGTGGATCGGTAATCTGATGGAAACCAGAGAACTCAGTAATGCTAGGCAGGTTTAGGGTTAGGTCACCCGTCACGGTTTGACCCGGCATCGAAATCGCACTTGGGATGTCTGAGTAATAATCGCCTTCGAAATCCACATCCACTTTAGAGCGATAGCTTAATCCGAAACGGTGCTTCTCGTTGATCTCCCAAAGTGCGCCGAGGTTAAAACCGTAACCCCAGCCATCACCATCGAGTGATTTCGCCACGTCGGTACGAGCAAAATTTGCGCCCGTATCAGCATTAATCGCATCGGCAAGAATACCCAACGTACGTGTGAGCTTGGCTTTACCATAAACAATGCTAGCGCCAGCACCAACACTGAACTCTTCGTTGATTCGGTAGGCGATGGTAGGGTTAAAATTAATGGTTTCTAAACTGGTCTCTCCACCAATCGGTCCGGCTAAGTAGTCATCAGGGTATTCAGTTGCCAATCCAAAGTCAGTGAAGATACCAAGCCCCCAGGACCACGAGTCATTGATCGGAGCTGCGATATAAAAAGATGGCACAACCACATTGTCGACGACGTCATTGTTGGTTAGCTGATTATTGAAGGATTCTGAAGGTCCGTTACCGGTTACGCGAACCTCTGGCATGATGTAAGCAGCACCTACGGACAATTGATAAGAATCAAACATCGTAATGGCTGCAGGGTTATGTGCGACTACTGATGCGCCGTCTGCTATGGCGGCTTCGCCTGCATTAGCGCGTCCTAGGCCAGCGGCTGAATGTTCGGATAATTGAAATCCAGCGGCGTATAACTTAGGGGAACTGAGCGCTATACCTATTGCAAGCGCGAGTTTTGCATTCCTTGTCTTCATATCACTCTGAAACTCCATGTGTTTTTAGGATGCGTTTTAAATAAAAGTGCCTAATAACCTATACAGGGGATGAGTAGGTTATTTGTTAAACACTCAGATCAAGCATAAAAGCAATTAACATAGTTGTAACATTGAATTTCAGGATTTGTTATTACCATCTCATATAACTAATGGTTTGTAGTTTTTGGTGTAAATATCTGTAAATGTTATAGTTAAGCTCGATTTATACATCGTAGGTTTTTCACGAAACAGTCTTGTGGTGTTTGATGTCCACTCAAAAAGTACGGCTTAAGTGTTATAGGATAGTGAATGGTAATCAGTGTGTTTTGGTACGGTTGTTTTAAACGGATGTTTAATTGATATTTAAAGCTTAGTGTTAAAATCGGTCAAAATCATGCAATTTATCACTGAATCGAATGCTAAACTTTATGAGTGATTAGAGCTTTTACTTAAGGAATGGGAAGCCATATGGAGCTGTATTTCTTAGGAACGTCCTCTGGGGTTCCAACTAAATTCCGTAATGTTTCTGCGACTGCTTTGCTGGAGAGCAAGGGGAAAGGGTGGTTTCTGATTGACTGTGGAGAGGCGACTCAACACCAATTGCTACACACTCCGTTATCACTGAATTACTTGCGAGCTATCTGTATTACTCACATTCACGGTGACCATTGCTATGGTTTACCGGGCTTGCTCGCCAGTGCAGGCATGAATAACCGTAAAGATCCTCTGACGATTATTGCGCCAGAGGGGATTAGACAGTGGTTTGAAGCGACTCAAACGTTCACCAAACTCTATCTGCCATTTGAACTTCACTTTATTGAAGTAGAGCAGTTTGATTCGATTGAAATTGGTCAGTTTACGATTACCGCGACTGGACTTTCACATCGCGTTCCTAGCTTTGCTTATTGTTTTGCAGAATCTACAATTCGTATGTATCTAGACATCGAAAAACTTGAGCAATCGAACATTCCGAGGGGACCTATCTGGGGAGAACTTGTGCGGGGTAATGATGTGGAGTACCAAGGTCAAACCTTAATGAGTAACGCGTTTACTAAGCTTGCACATCCACCGAGAAAAGTGATCATTTGTGGTGATAACGACACACCAGAAACGCTCGATAGTCTAGTCGAAGGCGCGCATCTGTTGGTACACGAATCAACATACTCAGAAGCGATGAAAGAGCGAGCGGGAGAAGTTGGTCACGCTTATTCTTCACAAGTTGCCAGTTATGCGCAGACAAAACAAATTCCGAGCTTGATTCTCACTCACTTTAGTCCTCGCTATCAATTCAGCTCCGAAGCGGAAGTGTCGATCGAGCAGATTCGGCAAGAAGCTCAAACCGCTTACTCTGGTCATCTCTTTCTTGCTCACGATCTTGCACATTATCGAATTGACAGGTCGGGTTTGGTTGAGGAGATTAAAGACACCAAGGATAAGGACGAATAAAGGCTCTTGTCGCGAAAGCAATTCAAAATGAAATCGTCACAACAAGAGCCAACTTGTTCTAGGCACTGAATTTATTGCAGCTTAAGACTAATGAAATACCTGACTACTAAAACGTAGAAAACGACTTTCTCCCATCAGTTCACGGAACGCTTCTTTATCCAACTTAATCAAGGTTTCGTGATCGCCTGCTTCCAAATACACATGCTCTAAATTGGCGAGCATTTCATCGCAAATGGTTGCCATGTGATAAGCGCTACCCACCGGAGGTATCGCGCCGTTATCGCAATCGGTAAACAAACGATAGACTTCTCTTTCTTTGATTAAATGGAAAGAGGCGTTGAGCTCGTCATTCAATCGAGACAAGCTGATTTTATTATTCGCAGGCAAGACAGCCATCATATGACGACCTTGGTGATCTTCCAAAATCACGCCTTTTGCCAAGTTATTGAGAGGGATACCCGCTGCAACACCGCTTTGCAGCGAACTATTACTATGACTGTGGTTCACGGTTTGAAAGTGAATATGGTGCTCAGTCAAATAGTGGTCGAGCCGGGTTGACATGGTCATGTTAGCCTCCAGAGTGTTGAGACCCACATAAAGTATAGGTAAACCTCTATTCCCCTGACGCTTTACTTGAGCTGTTCTACGCTTACTGAAAGCCAACCACAGAGTATGGCATTGAAAAAGGGAAGCAAAATGAGCAAACCAGTAATAGCGGATAACAAACCCATCAAAGTTGAGCTTGTGCAAGGACAAGAATATTACTTTTGTCGATGCGGGCGATCGAAGAACCAACCTTATTGTGATGGCTCCCACGCCGGAACCGATTATAAACCCATGAGCTTTGTCGCTGAGAAGGATGAGGATGCGTATCTGTGTCAGTGTAAGCACACCGCAAATGCGCCTTTCTGCGATGGTACGCATAAGCAGTTTACCTCTGAGCAAGTGGGACAAGAAGGTCCGGGTATCCAGGCAGGAAATAACGAGATCCCGATTGCAGTGGCGACGCAAGAAGAACCCACGGTTGAGTTTATTCACCAACTGGCAAGAGAAGGGCTATCAAAGTTAGGGCACCATGGACCGATGACGGCGATGGGTGTGCCGAGAGACCAATTGCCACATTGGGGTGACCTGCAAATGATGGTCGCACAAATGGCAACCAAACCTCTGATGGAGGATGTGCCAGTCAAAACCGAATTGGTAATTGGTCCAAAAGCGAAGAAGCCGCTGGTGCTAAAAATTCCGTTGTTTGTCTCTGACATGAGCTTTGGCGCGTTATCAGAAGAAGCCAAAATCTCACTTGCGAAAGGTGCGGAGTTAGCCGGAACCGGAATCTGTTCCGGAGAAGGTGGCATGCTGCCAGAAGAGCAAGCAGCGAACTCGCGTTATTTCTATGAGTTGGCGAGTGCGCAATTTGGTTACGACGAATCTAAGTTGCTCAATGTCCAAGCTTTCCACTTTAAAGGTGGGCAGGGCGCAAAAACAGGGACAGGTGGTCATCTACCAGCCAATAAAAATGTGGGTAAAATATCGCAAGTGCGCGGTATTCCCGAAGGGCAATCTGCGATTTCACCACCGACGTTTAAAGATCTGCATACCGCAGAAGATTTCAAAAAGTTTGCAGATCGGGTACGTGAAGTGACAGGTGGTATCCCGATAGGCTTCAAGCTCAGTGCAAACCATATCGAAGAAGATATTCAGTTCGCACTTGATGCCAGCGCGGACTACATCATTTTGGATGGTCGTGGAGGAGGTACGGGCGCAGCGCCTGCTATGTTCCGTGATCACATCAGCGTGCCAACCATTCCCGCGCTCGCCAGAGCAAGGCGCTATCTGGATGCACAAGGTGTGAGTGACCGCGTCACGTTAATCGTTACGGGTGGGCTGCGTGTTCCAATGGATTTTGTAAAAGCGATGGCGCTTGGGGCAGATGGTGTTGCGATTTCTAACAGTGCGATGCAGTCGATAGGTTGTGTAGCCGCGAGAATGTGCAATACAAACAATTGTCCAGCAGGCATTGCAACACAAAAGGCCGACTTAAGACAGCGGTTGAATGTGGATAAAGCGTCGGTTCAATTGAAGAACTTCTTTGAAGCCTCGGTGGAGTTGATGCAAGTGATGGCAAGGGCGTGTGGGCACGATGATCTTAGCAAGTTTAATCACCACGACCTCGCCACTTGGAATCGCGATATGGCGTTGCTTTCTGGGGTGGAATACGCAGGTGTAGACAAGCCTTAACGTTTCTCTTGCTCTGGTAAGTGCCTGTTTTACTGTGGCTGCAATTTGTGCGATTGATAATTGAGCTCATATGGACCATAATATTAAGACCATTTGGTCCATAGGAGCTCAGTATGGCAACAGCGACATTAAAAAGCTTTAAACCGAAGCTGCCTCATAAGGCAAACTTCTGGTTTATGCTGGGCATTGAAGATGCCGAAACCGGTCGTACCGATGCGGTTCATAAAGGCTTTGAGCCAAAGGTATACCGTAATATTGTCGAGCGTGTGAAGCTTTCTCAAAGCGAATTCCAACACGTCACATTGATCCCAGTGAGCACCATCAAACGTCGACTCAAAAACGAAGAGCGCTTCAACACGCAAGAGAGTGATGCCATCTATCGTTTAGCGATGCTACTTAAACTAGCAACAGAGCTGTTTGATGATGAAGAACGCGCACTAGGTTGGATGCGAGAGAATGTTTATGGTTTGGGTGGAAAGCGCCCATTAGACATGGTTTCAACCACGGTTGATTTTGAAATCGTCAAAGATTTGATTGGACGATTAGAGCACGGGGTATTCTCGTAATATGAAGCTCTATCGACTGACTCAAAAGAAGTTCTCTGAGTCTCCATTTAGCCCAATCGGTGCCAAGCTATACGGTGGGCGATGGAACTCGAAAGGAACCGAAGCACTGTACTTTTCTCAATCCGAATCTCTCTGCTCGTTAGAAGTTTTCGTTCATGTAAACAACGATCCAGCGATCACCAAGCTTTACGATTTGTATCGTATCGAGATGCCGGAATACTTAATTGCTGCACTGGATGAAGAAGACTTGCCGGTCACTTGGCGCTCTATTCCTGCTAGTGAATCCACACAATACATCGGTGACCAATTTCTCAACGATCCACATCCTGAATTTGCTGCACTGCAAGTGCCTTCGACAATTTCTCCTCGTGACAACAACTACGTCGTCAATCCAAACCATCCCAAGATGAAAGATATCCTGAAGAAAGCAGAGAAGCTCGATTTTGCTTTTGACCCAAGAATCTTCAAATAAAAAGCTCAGCATTTGGATTAGCGCTGAGCTTTCTTTCTCTCTTTTCCATTGGGTTAATGCTGAGCAGTTAACTGTTGATTGCTCATTACTTCTTTCTGGTAGCTGCCTAATACGATCTCTGCGCCTTTATAGGATAGGTGGTTAGCATCGGTGTACATGGCGTTGTTATCGCCTACCTTCATTGCACATTTGCCTTGCTGACAGATGTAACTGGTAAGGTCGACAAACTCCACATGTTCAAATTGTTCAAAGTACGCTACCAGCGTTGCAACATGATGCGGGTGTGACTGCTTCGGCGAAAAGTCACATTCATTGCCTGTGTTATCACCAAATAATTGTGCTTTCCATAAGCATTCGCCAATAGCATGCGGTGCAGAAGGTGTTGGACCAAAGACAACAATCTCTCGGTCTTCTAGCTCGTTCAAAAGATGGGTGAGCGACGCTTGGTAATCTTGCTTAGAGAGCTCTTTATTGAAGTTAGAAGAAATCACCACACGTCGAATTGAAGGCGTATTCCGAATAGTTTCGACTGCATCGGTGAAGAAGCTTCGACACGATAGATTATTGACTCCTGCAATCATGTCGACATAACCAATCGCACAAGAATCTTGTGTAAGCTGGACAACTCCCGTTGGTGTGTCATTCGCGAGTTGCTGAACAAAGACCATGCTGTGGCTGTTACCCAATACAGCGACAGTAGGCTGGGAAGATGAGGAGCAGGTGTCATTGATGCCGGTATTACCGTTACATGCGATGCCGTAGCCGTTGTTCACGCGCATGGCTTCGAAAAACGCGCTACGGTCGGGAAAGCCTCCATTTTTATGACCGACGACACCAAAAACAAGCAACGGCAGGGTGACTAACACAAGTGATGCAGCAAGTGTTCTCATGTCGATTTTCTTGCGGCTACGGAAAGGCTTTTCAACAAAGCGCCAAGTTAGGTAAGAAAAGGCAAATAGAGCCACTAGATAAAACGTTAGGCTGAACTCTTGTCCGGCAGTAAGTACGTAGCGATAAAAAACCAGCAATGGTATGTGCCACAAATAAAGGCTGTAGCTTATCAATCCAACAAAAACCACCGATTTGAGGCTTAGAGCTTTACCCAGCGTGTTGTCTTTGGATGAGAACAAAATGATAAGTGCGGTGCCAACCACAGGGATTAACAGCATGATCCCAGCGCCATCTTTTGATTTATCAAACAACAAAGCAGAGGCGAGAACTAGCGTTAAACCAATCATGGCTATGGTGTTGTTGGGTTTGATGACGGTTTTGCGCATCACTAGGGCAATCAGAGAGCCCGCCGCCAGTTCCCACGCACGAGAGAAAATCATGTAAAAGGCGAAATCAGGATCACCACTGGCGTACCAAATAGTCATCAGGCTTAGTGCAAACACCGCAATGAAGAAGGTGAGGTAAGACATGAGTTTGCCACGTGCCAGAAGCATAAGCAGAAGAGGGATCACAATGTAGTATTGTTCTTCTACACCTAAGCTCCAAGTATGAAAGAGCGGATTGGCTTGTTCTTCCAGCCCAAAATAATTGTGCCCTTTGAGGTAAAGCAAAACATTAGAAGCGGACAGAATGGAAGACACAGAAAACTCGCCCACCTCTTTGTGTGCGTGGGGAAGGAACAACCACCAAGAGAGTAGATAACATACTGCAATAACCAACAGCAGTAAGGGTAGAATTCGACGAATACGGCGCTCGTAGAAATCAGCAAGGCTGAATTGGTTCTTATCCAAATCGTTTATCACAATTGTGGTAATTAAATAGCCACTGATCACGAAAAACACATCTACGCCGATAAAGCCACCAGCAAACGCTTTGATGTCTGCATGGAAAAAGATCACCAATAGGACCGCAATCGCTCTTAATCCATCTATTTCTGCTCGGTAAGTCATCATCATCTCTCCCTAGTCAACAAACTCACTAACGCAAAATACGCACCAAAAATTAGGCTCATAAAATCAGTGAGTTAAAAACCACTCTGAAGATGAGAAGAGTTTTGCAGGGTGACTTCTTATATTGATTTTCATTTTGAAAATTTAAAACTCATCGGTTTCTAGCAAAATGACGTGCTACGGATGTAAATCAAAGAACGGTTGAATGGAAGTTTTTATACTCGGAGCTAAGTGAACAAACACAGAAACGAGGCTATGAGCCAAAACGATATTCAAGCCAAGATTGCTAGCTTTACTTGTATCGAAGAAGCTTTGGATTACTTCGATATTGGTTTTGACAGCCGCTTTATTGATAAACACAGAGTGGAGTTAGTGAAGCGCTTCAATGGCTATTTGATTCTGACTAAGCCTGAAGATTGGTTTGCGGCTCGCCGTGCATTAAAGAACGCATACTGCAAAGTGCAGCGAAGTTTGTTGGATAAAACCACACGCTCGGCTTGTCGTGGTTGCACTTCTTGTCAGCGTCGTTAGAACGCCTTTCAATACCCAAACCATAATGTCAGGCAACACTGGGCGCTAAAAAAAGAAACCCCGCAGATGCATTCAAACTCATCTGCGGGGTTTTTGTCTATTCAACTTGCCTATTTAACTAATTAAGCTGAACTAAGCTAGCTCAACGATTTAGTTTGCTTGGTAAGTTGGGTAATCCAACAGACCTTTCTCGTTACCACCAAACAGCGTCGCAGGATCGTGAGCCGCTAGCGGGTAATCGTTCTTGATACGGTTCGGTAGGTCAGGGTTCGCGATGAACGGACGACCAAAGCCAACCATATCTGCCAAGCCACTTTCTAGAGCTACAGCCGCTTTCTCTGTGTTGTAGCGACCAGCATAAATGATGGTGCCTTTGTAAGCTTCACGAACGGCTGTTTTGAACTCAGCAGGCGTATCTGGTGCGTCATCCCAGTCTACTTCTGCAATGTGCATGTAAACAACGTTTAGCTTATCAAGCAGTGCCGCAGCAGCTGTGTAAGTTTCTACTGGTGTTTTATCTACAGTACCGTTTAGTGACGTAAACGGAGCAAGACGAACACCAACGCGATCAGCGCCAATCGCTTGAGTCATCGCTTCAACCACTTCACTCAAGAAACGTAGACGGTTTTCAACCGAACCACCGTATTCATCTGTACGGTTGTTTGCTTCAGAATCGATAAACTGGTTTACAAGGTAGCCGTTTGCTGCGTGCAGTTCGATACCATCAAAGCCCGCTTCAATCGCATTCAATGCCGCTTGACGGTACTCTTCGATAACCACTTTGATGTCTTCTTTCGTCATCTCACGTGGTTCTACCACGTCAACGAAACCAGGCTCATCTGTGCCGTTATCGATAAACACTTTCACGTTTTCTGCTTTTAGTGCAGAAGAAGAAATTGGTTGTTCGCCACCGATGTTGTCAGGGTGAGTCACACGGCCTACGTGCCAAAGTTGGGCGAAGATCGCACCGCCTTTTGCGTGTACTGCGTCAGTGACTTTTTTCCAGCCTGCGATTTGCTCTTGGCTGTAAATACCCGGTGTCCAAGCGTAGCCTTGACCCATAGGTGATGAGAGAGGAATATCAAAAATAAAAAAATGTTAGTTTAGAGAGAAAGTGAGAGAAGTGCCCATTCTATAAGGGGTGAGAGGGATTTAAAGCGAGTTCATGATCCTTTTTAAAAACCCGCTTAAAATTGTCTTACGGAAGACCAAAAATAAAAAATTATAGCCAGCCAAACCCTTTCGCCATTAGTCCTGCTAGACCTAGAGTTGCGCTAATAATTACACCAAACGTAATGCGGAAGTCTCTATCGTGTATTTGTTGACCATTTTTGATATCTGTCTTTATTTCAGCAATATCACGCTTGATGTATTCAACGTCACTTTCAAGCTTTGCTACTCTTACTTCTAATGGCATTGGTGGTTCTCCTCCGTTTCCGAAAGGCTTTAGATTGTCCTCTCTAAAGGTATATTGTAATACATTATTGCTCATCTTTGCCCTCATCAGAAAGATAAGTATGAATTAGCGAAGATACAACGTTTCTTATGTCCCCACACTCCGTACATACAAGCATAATCGCGCCATAGTATGCATTGTTCTCTTCATGGCTTCCATCATTGTGAGTTTCAACATAAAGCCTTCTTTGGTAAGCAATTTGTTCATCACCAACATCTACGCTCGGGATATTAATTCTCTTGCACCCACACATTGCGCACTGTTTTGTTATCTTCTTGGCTTCTAGAAACTGCGTTACTTCTTCGAATGTTAGATAACTCTTATCTTGTTTCATGTACTTGTTCTCGACGCTCTTCTTTGTCATATAGCCCACATTCACCATTTTCATGAACTGGGCATTCAAAATTACCACGACCTGTCATCAAGCACGAGCCATCAGGCTGCATGTAAACGCATTGCTTGACTGGTTTCGCTACGCGTCTTCTAGTCCTTGGCTGGCTGGCTGGCTGGCTGGCTGGCTGGCTGGCTGGGTCTACCCATTACCATAACTACTTCTCCTATTACGCGCATACGGTCTTGCATTAGCTCCTCGTGGCCTATGAACTCTTCAGGGTATTCGGGGTTGTCACTAATGATGCGATACCCGTTTTTTTGAAGACTATATTCAAGGCGTTTTACCTTTAGTAGTCCGTCTATGCTAATGACATGAACACCACTCAAAACCTTATCCGCATTGAACTCTACGCGTTTTAACAGCAAGTCGTCGCCGCTTTCTATGTATGGAGCCATTGAGTCGCCTTTGGCCTCAACAATAAGCAGTTCGGCATGAGACAGTCTATTTCGCTTTAAATACTCATCGCTAAACGGGTAGTACTCTTCAATACTTTCTTCCTCTATGTATGAACCGCCACCAGCGGCGGCAGACACATTAACTTTCTCTATATAGTTAATGTGAGCGAGCGTGAGGGTGTTATTGTCTTCGTTTGCGCTGACGTCGCTATCATTACCAGTGGCAAGCCATTGCAAGCTAACACCTTCGGCTTCGCATATCTTCTTCGCTCTACCTATAGACGGCTCTGTTCCTTTGTTTACATAAGCGTTTAGTGTGGCTGTCGATATCCCCCACAGCTCAGCTGTCTCTCTTGTTGTTCGTTTGCTTGAGAGAAATTTCAACCGCTCTTTTAGCGATCCTTTTCTATCGGAGAGAAAAGGATCCAAGTCGCTATTTTTTTTCTCTTGATCCGTTTCCTTGTAACCCATTGTTTTACGTACCTTTAAAAAATAAATTGAACAAAAAAGCAGCAAATGAGAAAAGGATCGAAAAATCTACCTTGCATTGGGAGAAATTGCGATCAATACTTACCTGCGTTGATTATTTAAATAAGTAAATTTTGCTGATTATTGATGTTAGTAATCAGCGAATAGTATCAAACCTTGATGAGGAGATCACTATGTCGCCAATTGCAGACATGCATCGAATTGACATTGTCGCCGCACTTCACAAAAAAGGCTTAACAGTTCAAGAGCTATCCGTTGAAGCTGGCTGGAGTAAAGGAACATTGTCTAATGCGCTTAGCCGACCTTGGCCTAAAGGGGAAAAAGTGATCGCAAAAGCGCTTGGAATGGAGCCTCAAGATATCTGGCCTAGCCGTTATCAGGAGGTTGCGTGATGTACTACACAGTAAAAGAACTGGTCGGTATTTCTGGCATGCCAACAAATGAGCGTAATGTTCGTATCACTTTAAACAAATTGGCAAGTGACGATCAAAAGCGTAAGCGCGAAAATGTAAGCAGTAAAAAACCCATTGAGTACCACATTGATTGCCTACCAGCCGAAACTCGCACAGCCCTTCTGCAGCAACAAGCTGCTGAAGAAGTAGAACAGGCTGAATCTGAAGAAGTTCGTAAAGTAAGTAGCGAAGAACTTTGGTATGAGTTTGACCTTGCCTCTGAATCCCAAAAGGAACGAGCCAAGCATGCGCTTGAGCTGTGCTTACGTGTTCAAAAGTATGTAGATAATGGCGAGAAGCTTGTTGCAGCAATGAAGCAAGTCGCGGCTGAATCACATGTTACTTATGCACGCATTCATCGTTGGTTCTATATCAGTCCCGCTTTGCGCACAAAACATATTCCACAAGGTGATTGGTTGCCGTCTTTACTTGATGGTCGCGGTGGTGCAACTCGCACGGCGCACATCCCAGAAGAAGCGTGGGAGTTCTTTAAAGCGGATTACCTTCGCCCTGAAATGAAATCAGGCACAGTAATGGAGTGTTACCGTCGCTTAGAAAAATTAGCGAAAGATAAAGGTTGGGAGCTGCCTTGCCACAGGGTCTTTACTGCTCGCATTAAGCGCGACATTCCAAAAGAGCTAGTTATGCTCAAACGCTTTGGTAAAGCCGAGTTTCAAAAAAGCATGCTACCGTCACAGCGTCGTTCTCGCGCAGGTTTGCATGCCATGCAGGTTGTTGCTGGTGATGGTCACGTTGCTCGTGTGTTCTGCAAGACAGACGACGGCAAAATATTTCGACCTACCATCTGGGGTTTTATTGATGTTTATAGCTCGATGATAGTTGGTTACAGCGTCGATGTATCTGAGAACACAGAGATGCTCGGTATTGCCATTCATCGAATGGTGAGTAAGTTCGGCACTCCGTCACTATTTGTTCTTGATAGAGGCTCTGCCGCATTGAGTGAGGCTATGACAGGCGGTATGTCTCGTCCTAAGCGTGACGGTAGCGGTAAGTTGAATCATAAAAAATTCGATACTTATGAAGTTGAAGGTGTCATCAAGTCGTTAGGTGCGGACGTTAACTGGATAAAGAGCGTGGACGACGATGAAGGTCGTTCTGGTAACTCTCGCGCAAACCCGATTGAACGTTCGTGGCACTCAAAAGGAGGCATCGGGCAATTTGAACGAGAGCCAGCTTTCGCTAAGGCGTACACAGGCTCGTCCATTAACGACAAACCATCGAACTACAACAGTAAGAACGCAGTATCCATTGAGTTGTTTTTAACCATGCTTGATGCATGGGTTCATGAGTGGAACAACCGCAAAGGGCGACGAACTGAAATGGCTAAGGGGCAAGGTCTTAGTTTTGCTCAAGTGTTTGAGCGCAGCTATGAGCAGTCAGCGATTGCCAAGCCCACCAGCGCACAATTGGCGCTTTGTTTATTGCGTACACGCAAGGCGGTTAAGGTACATAACGGCGGCATTGTTGAGCTTAATGCTGGCAACTACTCCAAGCATTTGACGAACCGCTACCAATCCACGCTGCTTTATGAGCATGTCGGGGAGAAGGTGAAGCTGCGCTTTAACCCTTATGACCTGACTCAGTTTGTTTTGGCCTATACCGAAGATGATCGCCTAATCGGCAAAATCCCACTTTATGAAGATGTGGACTTTGTTGATGCAGGTGCGGCTCGCCGTCAACGTCTACTTGGTGAAAGCGAACTGGCACGGACTGAAATGATGGGTGATTTGATGATCACAAAATCTATCGACGAACTAGCCGAAGTGCTTGCACCAAAAGAGCACGAAAAAACAGACATCGGTGGCCCTGTACCTGGTATCACGAAGATGGTGCCAAGCATGCCTAGAACGCTTGATGACTTTAGTGATTTCGATATGGGAGAAAAAACAAAACGCGCCGTTGGTCATGACGCGTCTTGGGATGCTGATGATGACTACTTCAATGATGATATGACCCGAGTAATACAACAGCAATTTGGAAAGAA
>NZ_JATABF010000059.1:0-27630 GCF_036533715.1 Vibrio sp. M260121
GAGAACCACGGTTGATTAAGGATTTATTGTACTGCTTCCAGTTAGTTGTTTTGTAACGAGGTTTAGGCATGAGGCTACGACGATTGATGGGCGTAGCCGCTCAGATCGTAGTTTCTTGATTTAGTTCCATCGAATTACGCAACAAAGCCTTCACTCGGTACAAAAGGAAGGGTTAAACTTCGGAATCTGGATATAAATAACGCACTTCTATAAAGTCATCCAAATTATCCAATAACAATTGGCTCAGCGTTGGATCAAAGTGTTTACCTTTTTCACGCGTAAACAGACCCACAACTTCTTCAACCGTCCAAGCACGCTTATAACAGCGTTCACTCAGTAAGGCGTCAAAAACATCGGCAATAGCCACAATACGTGCAAAGAGATGAATCTCCTCACCTTTTAGGCCATTCGGATAACCAGTCCCGTCCCAACGCTCATGGTGTTCATGAGCAACAATGGCGGCCAACTTAGTGATTTCGCCTTCACGGTTGTTCAGCAATTCATAACCTTTCACCGTATGGCGCTTCATGATTTCCCATTCAGCCTCATCTAACTTGCCACTTTTGTCCAAGATAGATTCAGGAACCGAAATTTTACCAACGTCATGCATTGGGCTGATGACTTCAATCATCTCTACTTCACGATGGCTTAACCCGCAAAACTCAGCCAAGGTCGCAGACAATCTAGCAACACGTTTAACGTGCTGTCCTGTCTCACCAGAGCGCGATTCAATCGCCTCGCCAAGAACGTGAATCATCTCCTTTTGAACGCTCAAGGTGCGCTTTTGTAAGGTCACGATCTTGCGGTTCTTCTGATCGATCACTTTGCGCTGGCGAATGGTCATAAACTGACTAACAATCACCAAAGAAAGCAGAACTATTAGCGCACAAGCAAAGAGCAACAGTTTGATATTAACTTTAACTGCAGGAGGTGGTGCATTGATAATGTGGGCTGATTTAGGAATGTCGTAGCGACTGATACCATATTTTTGAATAGCCACGAAGTCTAATACGGCTTCAGAAATCACTTCGTTGTCAGTTTGGGTCATAGATAGACCCAATTTAGCAGCCATTAGCTCTGCTGCTTCGTGACCATATTGCTTCGAACGATTTAAGAATCCACCCAAAATACCCGGTTCTTCTAGGTACATTTCCCACAAGACAAATACAGGCGCAACACTTTTAGCGCCAATAACGTGTGCCACTTCTTGGTAAGAATGGTAATGGCCTTGTTCCGCTTCTGTGTTGAAATGAGTCAGCAGCACAGCATCATTTGGGTTGATCTTTGAGAGCCTATCCGCGGCTTCAGCCAAAGGTTCATCCCGAAGCTCAATCAAATTGATTTGAGGAAACTTCTTCATCTCTTCTACAACACGAGTATGAACCAGTTCCGATGTCATGCTTCTGTCGGCGAGATAATACAAGTTCTTTATCTGAGGACGTAGCTTAATGATGAGCTTGATGTTTTCGATAACTTTATCTTGTTCATACAAGATACTACCGGAAGTACTTAAAGAGTCTAACGTCGCTTGTGTGTTATTGATGCCAACGGCCACCAAAGGCACAGAGCGCTCGTCGTTTGGTAAGTAACGTTTAGAAAATTCTAGTGCAGCGTCGTCCGAGATGATGATGCCGTCAAACTTGTAGTTTTGATATTTGAGCTGCAGATAATTGGCCATGTTTTGAAAATAGCCATCTGAGTGCACGCGCTTAGCGTCTAGGTATTCTATCGATAGTTTGACTTCACTGTTGGTTTGCTCAAAGCCCTCTTCGACACCACGTTGAATGTCATTGGTCCATTGGTATGAGGGCTCATACGAATGTAAAACCAGTACTTTTTTAATTTCCCAATCCGTTTGGTCAGCATTGACTGCGGCCGTCCCTAAGCATAGAAATAGAGCCAATAAACGCGTCAAACGCATAACCATGTGTCGCCCAGCCGAGAAAGAATGTTGTTGCACATATTAAATGCCAAATCCCCAACTGGGACCGACATTGATCAATTTTCTACGACTATTGTTTCACACAACTTTTGATCGTCGTTCAATTTTTTCGCCAAATCACACACAAACTGCGATTTATCCAAGTTTTGAGAAACGGTAATGTCAGAAACAAGTGTGTTGCCTTCAAATTGGCTGACAATTGCCGCTGCTACAGCCTCGCCTTGTTTAAAACCGACATAAAGCTCAAACTCAGGCGTCAAAATGATCTGAGTTAAGTATTCGACGATCATTTCCTGCTCGTGCTTATCCGACCAACGTTGTGACTGTAGAATCGAAAACATCACGGTAAGCCTATGAAAGTCAACAAGGAAGATGTCGTCCCCTGTTAACTCTTGCCCGTTTTCTAAAAGCGTAGTTTTATCGACAGCATCGTAGGTTAAAGCGTCGAGCATACGAGTATAGATGGCTCGCCCTTCAATACTTTCTTTAGTAGGAAATTCGACTTCTACTAAATCATGCAACCACGCATTTTTTCTGTTGATGCTTTCTAATTGTTGTTGGTTCATTTTCTTACCTTAAGCGCTGCAAGCCTAGTGTTTTACAGCGAATCAAAAACAGGACTTTGATTAGAAATGTAGGCGTCATCTGTTCTGGAGCGGTACATTAGCATGAAGCCTCTTACAAACCTAGCTAAACTCCTGAGGTAACGCCAAATTTTGTTTTAAGTGTGTGCGTCTGATAAATTGAACTAATAAATTAGCCTAATTAAGGGATGAAAAATGAAGAAAAGCTTGCTTGCTTTGGGTTTGGTAACCGTTTTGGCTGGGTGTAGTGATAATGAAGTAGGTGACGTATCACTGGGTATGTTCACAATGAAAGACATCAAAATCGGCCACCTACAAGACGAAGTCGTGACGGGTGTGACTTGTCATATCGCTTCTATCGAGGCGAATTTAAGCTTGTCTGATCCAAGTGACAGTTCTATCTCATGTCGTCAAACAGGCGACATCACGCCAGAGATGATTGCAAAGATTGATAAAAGCAAATCTGGTGAAGTCGTCTTCAAGAAGTCAAAAAGCATCTTCTTCAAGACAATGAAAGTACGTCGCATTTACGATCCAGAAAACCAAACGCTACTTTACTTGTCTTACACAACCAAAGAGACAGAAGGCAGTTTCAAACATAGCTTATCAACGGTTCCTCTATATGGCACAAAAGCTTATGTGGAACCGACTGTAACTCCTACAAATTAACCCCAATTTGTGTGTAAAAACAGCAGCCCGTTGATTTTTTCAGCGGGCAAATTTCTTTGCAAGAAAACGGAACGATTTTCAAAATTTTGTGATACAATCCCGCCTCTTTTTTTCTCACTCAAGAACAAGCATGAAGTTTCCTGGTCAGCGAAAATCTAAACACTACTTTCCAACTCACGCTCGAGATCCATTAGTAAACCAAATTCGACAAGCACCGAAATTGTACCGCCCTACGGTCGTTGGTGTCGGTCAAACCATCGTAGATATCGAAGCGCGCGTAGATGATGCGTTTTTAGAAAAATACAACCTAAGTAAAGGACATTCTCTCGTTCTTGAAGAGAGCAAAGCGGACGCACTGTACGAAGAGCTAGTAGAACAAGGCCTGATTACTCACCAATACCCAGGTGACACTATCGGTAACACTCTTCACAACTACTCCGTGCTTGCGGACAGCAAATCAGTGCTACTTGGTGTTATGTCAAAGAACATTCAAGTTGGTTCTTTCGCTTACCGTTACCTGTGCCGTACCTCTTCTCGTATGAACCTAAACCATCTACAAACCGTAGATGGTCCGATTGGTCGTTGTTACACGTTGATCACTCACGATGGCGAACGCACTTTCGCGATCAACGAAGGTCACATGAACAAACTCTCTCCAGAGAGCATTCCAGAAGAAGTATTTACCAAAGCATCTGCTCTGGTTGTTTCTTCTTACCTAATGCGTGGTAAAGAAGAAGATCAAATGCCTCAAGCCGTTCAACGTGCGATTGAGTTTGCTAAGAAGCACGAGGTCCCTGTAGTACTGACGCTTGGCACTAAGTATGTGATCGAAGGCAACGCTGAATGGTGGCAAGAGTACATTCGCGAGAACGTATCTGTTGTTGCAATGAACGAAGAAGAAGGCGCAGCACTGACTGGCGAAGGCGATCCACTTGCAGCAGCGAATAAAGCGCTGGAATGGGTAGATCTAGTTCTTTGTACTGCAGGCCCTGACGGTCTTTACATGGCGGGTTACACTGATGAGAAAGTGAAACGCGAAACGACGCACGATATTCTTGAAGGCTCGATTGAAGAGTTCAACAAGTTTGAGTTTAGCCGTGCAATGCGTAAAGACGATTGTCAAAACCCAATGAAAGTGTACTCACACATTGGCCCTTACCTTGGTGGTCCACTTGAGATCAAGAACACCAACGGTGCCGGTGATGCAGCATTGTCTGCACTTCTACACGACATGGCGGCGAACTCATTCCACCATAAAGAAGTGCCAAACTCTGAAAAACACGAAGTACGCTGCCTAACTTACTCTTCTCTATCTCAGATCTGTAAGTACGCAAACCGTGTAAGCTATGAAGTGTTAACTCAGCACTCTCCTCGCCTATCACGTGCACTACCAGAGCGTGAAGATAGCCTAGAAGAAACCTACTGGGATCGCTAAGAACCAAGTACTTAGAGCAATAAATATGCGAAGGTCACCATTTGGTGGCCTTTTTGTTTTGATCTAGCGCAGTAATTAGTGGTTTTTGTTATGATGTAGCACGCTAAGGCGCACGAACTGCTTTACACCTCGTTTTTTACCAGTATTATTCTCGCGCAAACGTTTGCGCAACACTTGCTGAGTCTTTTGCTTGCTTGATGTTGAACGCCACGTGTTAGCCATTTTTTTGGAGTATCCATGCAGTCTGATATTGAAATTTGCCGAAACACACCGTTGTCTTCTATCGCTACCGTTGCTGCCAATGCCGGCCTTTTACCACAAGAGTTCGATACACACGGAAAACACAAAGCTAAAGTTCATCCCCAATGTCTTGATCGCTTAAACGCAAATCAAGACGGCAAGTTGGTGTTGGTCACTGCAATCACACCCACCCCTCTGGGTGAAGGTAAAACCGTAACCACAATCGGTCTTTCTCAGGGTTTATCTAAGATCAACCAATCTGTAATGGCGTGTATCCGTCAACCATCAATGGGGCCAGTCTTTGGTGTCAAAGGTGGCGCTGCAGGTGGTGGTTATTCCCAAGTTGCACCAATGGATGAGTTAAACCTACATCTCACTGGTGATATTCATGCGGTAACAGCGGCACATAACTTGGCCTCTGCCGCATTAGATGCTCGCCTTTATCATGAACAACGTGAAGGCTACGAGGCATTCGAAGCCCGCACTGGCTTAAAAGCACTAAAGATCGACGTCGAACGAATCACTTGGAAGCGAGTGATGGACCATAACGACCGTGCACTGCGCATGGTTAAGATTGGTCTCAATGAAGAAGGCAAAACTATCAACGGCTTTGAACGTGAAGAAGGTTTTGATATCTCTGCCGCTTCTGAGCTAATGGCGATCCTCGCTTTAGCTAAAGACTTAAAAGATCTGCGCCAACGCATTGGCCGTATCGTCGTGGCTTACAACTTAGACGGCCTTCCAGTGACAACTGAGGACTTACAAGTTGCCGGAGCAATGGCTGTCACGCTAAAAGAAACCATTGCCCCTACTTTGATGCAAACACTAGAAGGTGTGCCAACCCTGATCCACGCGGGTCCATTTGCGAACATCGCTCACGGTAACTCTTCTATCATCGCAGACCAAATTGCACTAAAACTTTCTAGTTACGTTGTCACTGAGGCGGGTTTTGGCTCAGACATGGGATTCGAGAAAGCGTGTAACATTAAAGCGTCTGCAGCGGGTCGTGCACCAGATTGTGTCGTGATTGTCGCTACGTTACGTGGTTTAAAAGCAAACTCAGGTCACTATGATCTGCGCCCAGGTATGGCCATTCCGGATTCAATTTTCAATCCAGACCAAGCTGCACTTGAAGCAGGGTTTGAAAACTTAAAGTGGCACATTAACAATGTCCATAAATACGGTATCCCTGCCGTGGTTGCTATTAACCAGTTCCCGCAAGATTCTCAGCAAGAATTGGCAGCGCTTAAGGCGTTGATTCACGAGTTTAACCCGGAAGTTAAGGTGGCCGTCAGTACAGCATTTGGTCAAGGTGGTGAAGGTGCCGTAGAACTAGCGCAACACGTTGTTGAAACGTGTGAACAAGCTTCTGATTTCCGCCCTCTTTACCGCAAAGAGCAAACTCTAAAAGAGAAACTCATGGCCGTTTGCGAAGCGGGTTACGGCGCTGCAAATATTGAAATGAGTGAACTCGCGACGCAACAGCTTAAGCACTTTGAAAAATTGGGCTTTGACGAACTAGCGGTATGCATTGCGAAAACGCCGCTCTCCATTACCACTGATTCAGCTGTAAAAGGAGCGCCAAGTGGCTTTAGCGTTCCTATTCGTGAGCTACGCTTATGTGCAGGTGCTGGTTTTGTTTACGCGCTTTCAGGTAATGTTATGACCATGCCTGGTTTACCGGATAAACCCGCGTTCATGAATCTCGATCTTGACGATCAAGGCAATATTATCGGCCTTTCATAGCATGAAACGTTTATCTCAAACAAACAGGAGCCATGGTGCTCCTGTTTTCATTTTAAATGACCGCTAATTAATTGTTTTTAAAACCCTTTACAATGTAAACTGAAACCACAAAATTAGAGTATTCACTTCATTTCACCAATTCGGTGCAGCAACAATTTCCTCACTCCCTAATATAGTGCAATAAATAATACCCCACCTCTAAAGGGCATTGATTTTATTAACAAAATCCAATGGCTCGAATCTTGTACTACGTTATATAGCACTACCATTTATAAGTTCAAAGGACACTCAACAACGTCACTCGAAAGCCACCAGCAGTTGGCTAACTCCTCAGGCTTTAAGTTGCTTTCGATGCACGTAACATAAGGGAAAGGGAACATTATGCAAGACGCACTCGCAGTAATCTTAGCTGGCGGTATGGGATCAAGGTTGAGCCCTCTTACCGATGATAGAGCCAAACCAGCCGTTCCATTTGGCGGTAAGTATCGCATCATTGATTTCACACTAACTAATTGTCTTCATTCAGGTTTAAGAAAGATTTTAGTGTTAACTCAATACAAATCGCACTCGCTGCAAAAGCACTTGCGAGATGGTTGGTCGATCTTCAATCCCGAACTTGGTGAATACATCACTGCAGTTCCACCTCAAATGCGCAAAGGTGGTGCATGGTATGAAGGCACGGCAGATGCCATTTACCACAACATGTGGCTGTTATCTCGAAATGACGCTAAGTATGTCGTCGTTCTGTCCGGTGACCACATTTATCGCATGGACTACGCAGCAATGCTGGAAGAGCACAAAGAAAACGGCGCGAAGTTAACGGTCGCATGTATGGATGTACCTGTCGAAGAAGCGACCGCGTTTGGCGTAATGGGCATTAAAGAGAATGGTTTAGTCGAGTCCTTTGTCGAGAAGCCTAAGAACCCACCTACTCTTCCTAACGACCCAACTCAGAGTCTAGCGTCTATGGGGATTTACATCTTCGATATGGACGTTTTGCAAGATGCGCTCGAAGAAGATGCAAAGCTTGAAGACTCAAGCCATGACTTTGGAAAAGACATCATTCCTAAGCTGATCGACACTCAATCCGTTTACGCTTATAAGTTCTGCGGTAGTAAAGGTCGTGTAGACAAAGATTGTTACTGGCGCGATGTCGGTACCATTGATTCTTTCTACGAGGCCAACATGGATTTGTTAGAACCCGTTCCACCAATGAACTTGTATCAGCCAAATTGGGCAGTGCGTACTTATGAAGCCCAATTTCCACCAGCAAGAACCGTATCATCGGCGACAGGTAATGAAGGGATTTTTATTAACTCCATCATTGCCAATGGTGTCATTAACTCCGGAGGTTCCGTTCAGCACTCTGTTATCGCGTCCAACGTGCGTATTCAAGACAGCGCAACCGTCGTCGATAGCATTATTTTCGATGATGTAGAGGTCGGCGAAGGCTGTCAGCTCGTCAGTTGTATTATTGACAAGCACGTTCGTATTCCACCGCACACACAAATTGGTATCAACAAAATCGAAGACGCCAAACGATTTCATGTATCAGAAAAAGGGATCGTGGTTATTCCTGAAGGTTATGAGTTCTGATCGTTTACTCAAGCGTCTATTTGCAATAATCCAAAGCAACAAAATCATATCCCCCACAATAAAAAAGCGCGCGATTTAAATCGCGCGCTTTTGTTATCCATTCAATCTGGATTAAACGTTACATACTGTCGACCAGCTACCGTCACTACCAGGCTCTGATGCTGTCCACCAGTTCGCTTGGTATACCACACCATTGTGAATCACTTTATCACCTTGGTTAGCGTGGCTTGGGTTACCTTGCCAGTCCGTTTGTGGGAAGTCTGGGTAAGTCACAAGGCCTGTTGTGTCACAAGTACCAGGCTCAGTACCACCGCCGCCACCAGTGCCAGAGTTTAAGTCACCGATTGGTAGGTCTGGTTGCTCAAACTTGAACGCGAACTCTTTACCACCAGAAATCACCGTGTAGTTAGCAGGGCCAGAGATTGGTAGGTAGTAAACCATATCAAGCTCGTAAGTGCCGCCCGCTGGTAGGTCTTTCCATGCTGGTAGCGAGAAAGATACACGGTGCATTACACCATCCAAACCACCAATGTTGTTCGCACGAGTATGTCCAGAAGCAATCACGCTTAGGCCACCACCAGACTGATCTTTCGCGTTATCCGGTGCCGATACAGGAATATCGAACTGGAATTCAGTACCACCAGGAATCGCTTGACCTGTGTTGTTTGTGAACGTGATCTTAGGGTTGATTGGGTAGTTTTGGTCACCCACTTTAAAGCCACCAACGCTCACTGCGATATCAACAGCTTCTGTTGGGATGGCACCTGTCGCAATCTTGTTACCGTAAGGTGTTGCAGACTTAAACTTGTCGTAAATCGCTTTAGTCATAGTGTTACCCATGTGGTACTCACCATTACCCGCAGCACAAGCCTGTTCAGTTGCATCAATCGTAGTACGGTTACCGTTCGCGTCTAGTACGTAACAGTTGTAGTCACCTGCTAGTTCCCAGAACATGATACCGCCGATCTCTTTATCGATAACGTAGTCTGCTTTCACTTCAACAGACGCTTTGTCTTCTGTTGACAGGAATACACTCTTCTCTGCGTTCCATAGCCATGGTGCGACTGCAACATCATCGTAGTTACGCGTGTACGTACCCACCAATTGGTCTGAAGGATCGTTCACAGGATCTAGACCGTAAGCTTGAGCGTAAGAACCCCAAATGCCTTTCTCTAGGTTCTTCGCGTGCCACATAGGGTTAGAACCTGCACCCATTTCGTTACCTTTAGGGTCAGTATCGTGCCACATGTTATCGATACCTAGAGCACCGTGACCACAGTTGTTCTTCTCGCCTTCACCAGTACCTGGTGCACACTCTGATTGGTTAGGTAGTGCAGCGCGGCCCCAAAGACCATTTTCACCACCTGTTACACCTTGCCAACCACGGGTGTAGTAAGGCACACCAATATTGATACGACCAGCAGGCATTGAACCACGGAAGTAATGGTAAGCCCAGTCAGTGTTCAAGTAACCAATACCGCCGTAAGCTGCTGTATCGTATACGTTCCATTGAGCAAGCTCTGAGTCTTTACCTGTATCAAATAGTGCCGCGTTGTGACCAACGTGATCGTTCCAAGCACCGTGCAAGTCGTAAGACATGATGTTCACGTAATCGAGGTACTTAGTAACATCAAAGGTTTCCATACCACGCAGTAGGTAACCCGAAGAAGGCGCTGCGATAGTCAGCATGTAGTGGATGCCATCTTGTGCAGATGCTGCGTCCAGTTTCTCACGTAGGACCTTCATTAGCTCTTGGTATGAAGCCCACAGGTATGGACGACGTGGTTCCATGAAGTCTTTATCGTAAGGGTTACCTGCACCCGCCATAGACGTTGGGTACTCGTAGTCGATGTCTAGACCATCGAATTTGTAGGTACGCATCATTTCAACTGCAGAAGTCGCGAACTTCTCGATACCTGCGTGGTTGATTGAACCGTCTGCGTTAGTTGTCATCGTGTAGAAGCCACCATCCGCAACACGATTACCGTCTGCGCCGAAGTGACCACCTGTTTCAGCCCAACCACCGATCGAGATCAACGTTTTAACGTCATGTTTTTGCTTGTAAGTAGCAAGTGCACCGAAGTGACCTTTAAAGCCTAGTGCTGGGTCTACTTCTACACCCGGCCAAGTTTTACCAGTTGCAGGGTTAGTTGGATCAGTCACGTCACCAACGTTCACTTTACCGTCTGAACCGATGCTTACAAACGCGTAGTTAATGTGAGTTAGCTGATCCCAAGGAATGTCTTTCACAAGGTAAGCCGCTTGTGGATCATCACCACTACGCCAGCTTGTGAAGTAACCAATCACACGACGTGGGTGATCGGCACCCATCAATTCACGGCCGTCTTTGTCGTAAATCGTACAGTAAGGTACATCCACACCAGCCGTTTGGTACAGGCCATCAGGACGACAGTTTGAAGTTACTGCACCACCATTTACTGATAGTGATACAAGGGAAGAATCTGTTGTTGCGCCAGCATCGTCAGTCGCTTTAGCGTAAATCGATACCGAGCCTGCTGCTGCTGGAGTGAAATCAACAGCGTAAGGCGCAGCTGTTGCTGTACCAATCAAAGCACCTGCGGCAAAGAACTCAACTTTAGCAACCGTACCATCCGCGTCTGCCGCAGTAGCAGAAACCGTTACCGTACCGCCAAGCTCAACAGAAGTGGCTGATAGCGCTACGTCTACCGTTGGTGCTTCGTTACCAGGTTGACCAGCAGCAACTGTAAGCGTAACTGCACTCACAGTGCTCGCCGCGTTTTTGTCGTCGTAGGCTTTAGTTGAGAACTCGTGAACACCCTCTGTCGCCGTCCATGAAGCAGTAAAAGGTGCTGCGGTAGAGGTACCGACCAATGCGCCATCAACAAAGAATTCAACCTTACTAATTGAACCATCCGTGTCAGCAGCGTCTGCGGCAAGATTTACAACATCTCCCGCAGTGATAGAAGCCGAAGCACTAGGCGATGTTAATGTTACAGTAGGCACTTCATTAACTGGAGGATCTACAGGACCAGTGCCACTACAAGCACCTAGATTTTCCCACTCACCCCATTCACCTGCTTGCGCTGGATTGTTGTTTTGAGTCCAGTAGCGCGCGTTATACGCGTTACCTTCGTGCTGAACTTGGTCACCGCCGTTATAAACCTTCGACGAATCCCAAACTTCTAGAGGTGCACAATCAACCGCTGCATAGCTGTTGAAGGCCATTAGACAAGATGCAGTCAAAGTACTGAGTGTGAATACACTCTTTCCTGCTTTCCCGTTTCTAAGGTACATATTGCTCTTCCTTAAGTTATTGTTAATACAATACAAAATACGCTTTATCTTTGCGTACCTTTTACTTTTGTTTCGACGTAAAATAACTTAAGTACAAGTGCAGAATTTCACACTACTTATTTATAAATTTTCAGCAACACCTCTCAAGAATCCACTCATAGATTGCAAGAATTGACATCTTATTTTGCACCAACAACTAATTTCACTACTCAAATAAATATGTCGATCGCAAATTAATAAAAAAGAGAAAAAAAGTCCTAATATTGAAATAAAGATCACTAAGCCTTTGTTGCTCTGGGTGTTTCATTAAAATGTCTTTTATATTCGCGACTGAACTGTGACGGGCTACTGTAGCCTACTAGCCTCGCAGCATCATTCACTCTGCGCCCTTCTACTTGGATAAGTTCACGCGCTTTATTGAGACGCACCTTTTTTATGTACTGCAAAGGCGACTCTAGAGTGACACTTCTGAAGGCTTGATGAAACGCAGATACGCTCATGTTCGCCTCTTCCGCCAAGGATTGTACATTCAGTTGTTCATGATATTCCTGATGAACACGATTAAGAGCTTTAGCTACGCGAGCATAAGAGCCTTCTTGATGCGCCAATTCAAAGAGAACATGGCCAGATTCGCTTACCAATGCTCGATAAACTATCTCTTCTAAAAGCATCTCACCGAGCATGGCAACCTCTAGCTCGTCACATAACGTCGTCATCAGGCGTTTACATGCATCAAGCATTTGCTCGTTCATTTGTACCGACTTCAACCCGCAGCGAGTGGCGTCTTCACACACATTAGTAAAACGTTGTGATTCCAGCTTCTTCACGAGCTTTTGTAGCAGTGCTGGAGAAATATCGATAGAGATACCTAGCAAGGGTTCATTGTCGACGGCAATCGCTTCACACTCGAGCGGCATTGGGACACCAACCACCAAATAATCATCGGGTCCATAACGCACCGGACTTTGGCCAATATGGATGTTCTTGTACCCTTGTCCCAACACGATAATGCCAGACTGGTACACAAAAGGTTGGCGATTATTCCCTTTACTACTACGGTAAAACCACACCCCATCAATGGCGGTTTCTTTAATCCCTTCGAGATCGTCTAAGCCGAATTTCGTCGCGTATTGCTGCATGCTCTCAGCAAGTGTCTTCATTTTGTCACTCCATTCATTTGCCAGGCACTATACTTGGAGTTCGTCACTCAGTTCCAGAGCAATGCACGCAATTATGTAGGAATAGGCAACAAATTTGCAGAAATCGGCCTACTCAGCCACTCCAGCACGTACTAATATGCACATATTCACTCTCCTCACATTGGAAGCAAGAGGTATAATAATGAACTTTTCATACGTCAACCCAACTCAAATCTTCTTCGGCCAAGGCCAAATCGCTGCAATCAAAGACGCAATTCCTGCCGACCAAAAAGTACTTGTTATCTACGGCGGCGGCTCGATCAAGAAGAACGGTGTTTACGATCAAGTAGCGCAAGCATTGGAAGGCCGAGAGTGGCTTGAGTTTTCGGGTGTTGAGCCAAACCCAACTAAAGAAACACTAGATAAAGCGGTAGCTATCGTAAAAGAACAAAACGTTGATTTTATCCTAGCTGTAGGTGGTGGTTCAGTTATCGATGGTTCTAAGTACGTCGCAGCATCATCAAAATACGACGGTGACGGTTGGGACATCATGGTAGGCAAGCATCAAGTAACCGAAGCAACACCACTTGCTGCCATTCTTACTTTGCCTGCGACAGGTTCTGAGTCAAACATGGGCGCGGTAATCACTAAGAAAGAAACGCAAGATAAATTGGCGTTCTTAGCACCTGCAGTTCAACCGAAGTTTGCAGTTCTTGACCCAGACGTAATGAAGACCCTACCAGAGCGTCAGCTTATCAATGGTCTTGTGGATGCATGGGTTCACGTTTGTGAGCAATATCTAACACTTCCAACAGGCGCAATGGTTCAAGACGGTTACGCAGAAGCACTACTGAAAAACCTTAAAGTACTGGGCGATCAGTTCGCAGAGCGCGACAACGACCAATGGCGTGCCAACCTAATGTGGACAGCAAACCAAGCATTGAACGGCCTTATCGGTAGCGGTGTTCCTCAAGACTGGGCAACACACATGATTGGTCACGAACTAACGGCGCTTTGGCACGTAGACCACGCACGTTCACTAGCGATCATCCAACCATCACTACTTCGTAACCAAATGCAGTTCAAACGCCCTAAACTTGAGCAAATGGGTCGCAACGTATTTGGCTTATCAGAAGGTGAAGATTTGGCAGAGCGCACGATTCAAGCGATCGAAGCTTTCTACCATCAGCTAGACGTCGCAACTCAACTTGAAGGTTACGGTGATGATCGTGAAGCCGCTATTGACTCAGTCATTGCACAGCTATCAAAGCATGGCATGACCGTTCTTGGCGAGAACCAAGCGATTGACCTAGAAAACAGTCGAAAAATTCTTGATCTAGCGGTCGCATAACGACTCGATCTATCAAATTACTGCCTTTTTTAACGGTATTGTGTCCGCGCAGACACAATACCGTTTTTTTATGGTAATTTAGCCGCACACTGACAAAACGATATAAATTGAACTTTTCTGCTAAAAAAATAACAAACAGGCGATAGTTCGATGTTGTTGTGTAAGCCGATGACCAAAAACAAACCAAGTGCTTACCAATCGAAGCGTCACTTTTTTGCTTGCTCATAAAAAATGAGCGTTTAGTCGTCTATTCAAGAGTTATTCGTATGTGGCTGATTGTCGTAGCTTGCGCGCTCATACATATCATCAGCATTAAGACTGGCCCTAAGTGGTTATTCTTTTTGACCAAACCGCTTCCAATCACTGCAATGATTGGGATGTTAATGCTGTCTCCAGCAAATCACCTTCCCTACACCCAGTGGATCATTGGCGGGCTCTCACTGTCGCTCATGGGTGACTTAATCTTGATGCACCCAAAAGACAAATTTGTTGCGGGCATTAAACTGTTTTGCCTTGCACAAATTAGCTATGCCTTGGGTTTCATCAATATGGCGGCTTGGCATTTTACTCCATGGATTCCATTTGCCGTATTTGGCGCAGGGCTGTGTGCCTATTTCTTTTTTAAGCCCGATTTAGGGAAAGAAAAGTGGTCGGTGGCTAGCTACATCTTTGTTTTGATGACCATGCTTTGGATGGCATTGGAATACTACGCCAGTGGTCAAACCCAATCGTCGGCGTTCGCCGTGCTAGGCAGTTTTATCTTCACCATGTCTGGGGTTGTCCTTGCCTTCGAACGATTTGGCAGTACATCGGTATTTTCGCGCCAAGTGGTGATGACAACTTATTACTCTGCACAGTTTCTTATCACCATGTCTGTCTTCGCAATTGTGATCCGTTTTCTCTAAAACTGACTATATTATCGGTTAGTTTTGTCATGAGTTATTTGCTCACCAGTTGGACAGTTTACCTCTGATAAACAGGTGCAATACGGTTAATAACTTGTTATTGTAGAAAGAAATTTATTCTAAAAGTTGGCAGCCTTGAAAGAGAAAAATATCGTCGTAGAGTTCAGCGGCGTAAACAAGTGGTATGGCGAATACCACGCCCTTAAAGACATTAATTTTTCAGTACACACCGGTGAAATCGTGGTCGTTTGTGGCCCTTCCGGCTCAGGTAAATCCACACTAATTCGTTGCATCAACCACTTAGAATCCATCCAAGAGGGCGAGCTCAGCGTCTTTGAGCATCCTGCAAATTCCAAAGCACAAAAACCGGGTAAAGTAGGAATGGTGTTTCAGCACTTTCATCTGTTTCCGCATCTCACGGTTTTAGAAAACCTGACTCTTGCCCCAATCCGCACTCTGAAGCTATCGAAGCAGGAAGCGGAGGAACGCGCAATGCATTATCTCAAGCGCGTTAACATCGAAGAGCAAGCCAACAAATACCCAATTCAACTGTCTGGTGGTCAGCAGCAACGTGTTGCTATCGCACGCTCGCTCTGTATGGAACCAGATTTACTGCTGTTTGACGAGCCAACCTCGGCGCTCGATCCTGAAATGATCAACGAAGTGTTGGACGTGATGGTTGAGTTAGCACAAAGTGGCATGACCATGATTTGTGTGACTCACGAAATGGGTTTTGCGAAAAAAGTAGCGAATCGAGTGGTATTTATGGACGAAGGTGAAATCATCGAAATGAACTCACCCGTTGCACTGTTTGAAACCCCTCAACACCCTCGTACACAAGCGTTTTTGAATCAGATTCTGAGCTACTAGCCAATGGTATTTCGAATCCTAAAACCCGTTTTACAAGCCTTACTCCAAATCGCGATTCTACTGATTGCGATCGTTTGGGTGCTTGATTCCGGCGCACAAGCAATGGGTTATCAATGGCAGTGGGAGCGTGTGCCTGACTACATCGCGTTTTACGAAGATGGCGAATGGTGGCCAGCCGAGTTAATAGAAGGCCTCATCGTTACACTAAAAATCTCTGCCATTAGCCTGTTCTTCACATTAGTGATTGGTTTGGTAACCGCACTGCTGCGTCTAAGCAACTCCAAAGTTGGCAATGCGATCGGCACTACTTACGTAGAGTTAATTCGTAATACGCCATTGTTGGTGCAAATCTACCTACTCTATTTCGTGTTTGGCCCTGTCATTGGCCTAGACAGATTCAGTACCGCCGTTTTAGCGCTGTCCCTTTTCCAAGGGGCGTACACAGCAGAGATCTTCCGCGCAGGCTTAAACAGTATTCCCAAAGGTCAATTTGAGGCAGCGAAAAGCTTGGGACTGTCCCCTCTCTTTGCGTACAAAGATGTGATTCTTCCTCAGGTACTCCAACGTACCTTGCCACCATTGACCAACGAAGTCGTGTCACTGATTAAAAACTCTTCGATTGTGAGTGTTATGGCGATCTTCGACCTCACCACCGAAGCGAGAAACATCGTCTCTGAAACGGCGATGCCTTTTGAAATCTGGTTTACTGTGGCAGCAATCTACCTTGCTCTCACATTATCACTTTCTGGCTTATCCGCTTGGCTGGAACACAAACTAGGAGCCAGTTGGCGCAAATTATAAGGAGATAACATGAAGTTATTCAAAGCGACCATTACTGCATTATTGGGGCTTGCGATTGCTTTACCTTCATTAGCCAATGAAGAAGCCGCAACGCCGAACGTAGATCAAATCAAAGATCGTGGCACGCTGCGCGTTGGTATGTCGACATTCGTGCCTTGGGCAATGCGTAACAAACAAGGTGAACTGATTGGTTTTGAAATCGACGTGGCAAAACGCTTAGCCGCAGATTCAGGCCTCAAAGTCGAGTTTGTCCCAACCGCGTGGGACGGCATCATCCCTGCTCTATTAGCGAAAAAGTTTGACGTAATCATCGGTGGCATGTCGATTACTCCAGAGCGTTCAAAGAGCGTGCTGTTCACTGAACCTTATTCACACTCTGGCGTACAAGTTGCCGCAAACAAAGAACTAGCAGAAGGTTTTAGCGAGTTTTCAGATTTTGACTCTCGCCGTGTGAAGATTGCCGCTCGTCGTGGTGCGTTCACTGTGCAAGTAGCGCGTGAGACTTTCCCTAAAGCGAAGATCCTTCAGTTTGATGACGACGCTCAAGCATTCCAAGAAGTACTAAACGGCAATGCCCACGCGGTGATTGCATCAAGCCCGAAACCAGAGCACGAAGCGATCAAGCACGCAGACAAATTGTTCATTCCGTTTTCAGAGCGTCTGTCAAAAGGCAACGAAGCCTTCGCCGTTCGTCTAGGTGAAGAAGACAAAAAAGCCTTCTTCAACCAATGGATTGAAGCTCGTACGCAAGACGGTTGGCTAGATGAACGTTACGAGTACTGGTTCTCGACGCTAGATTGGCAAGACCAAGTTGCACAAGGCCAGTAGGCGTTGCTGTTACTCATAAAGTCATAAGCTGTCGCGGTTGCTCATAGCGTCAGAGTAATGAGCACTTTCACAGCCATTGCAACTTTTACAATAAATACAATTTTTACAATAAATACAATGACCGACTCGTTTAACGGGTCGGTATTTATCTTTACTACCGGAGTCAAACCTTGAGCGGACAAACCACCACTCGCGTTGCACCAACCAAAACCAATTCAGGCTTTTTCTTAAGTCGTTTTAACCTACTTGATTGGGTGCTGCTGGCCATCTGTGCATTGGCTGGGGTTTGGCTTTATCATCGCTCTACCGTTGGTGTAAATTACATCTGGCATTGGAAAGAAGCCATTGACCTGTTGTTCACACCAAGAGCAGACGGCGGCTTACCGTATTTCTTTCAAGGCTTAATTTCAACGCTGCGCCTAAGCGTCTGGGGCATCGTATTCGCGTTGGTACTAGGTACCTTGCTAGGATTAGCTCGCTTTTCTGATTCGGCATGGCTGCGCACACCTGCCAATGCGTTTATTCAATTGGTGCGAAACATTCCGCCTTTGGTGTTCGTCTTCATCTTCTACTTCTTCATCTCTAACCAGTTAATCCCACTACTGGGGCTAGAAGACATTTTACGCAACTACCGTGGCGAACCTAACGCAGTTCAAAGCTTCTTCTTTGGCCCTGCTAACCTTTGGGAAAACTTAGCCTCTGGTGTCCTTTGTGTTGGCCTACTTTCCTCGGCTTACATCGCAGAAGTCGTGCGTGCTGGATTGCAAAGCATCGATAAAGGCCAATGGGAAGCCGCAGATTCGCTCGGATTATCATCTTGGGTTAAATACCGCTTTGTCATTGCGCCGCAAGTATTGAAAGCCATTACACCAGCACTGGCAGGTCAGACCATCTCACTGGTTAAAGACACCTCCATCGTATCTCTTATCTCGATTCAAGAAATGACCTTTGTCGGCACAGAGATGGCAAACTCATCTGGCTACATTTTCGAAATTTGGTTGATTGTCGGCTTCGTTTACTTCCTGATTTGTTTCGGTCTATCAATGTTTTTCAGATACATCGAGAAAAAATCGGAATCTAATTCAAATTAACTCAATAGGCTTCAAAATAAGCTAGCGTAGCGCTTCAAATCGGAATTCCATCCTGTTACAGTCCTTCGCATGCTATTATTTTGGCGTTTTTCATGGAGTTAAAGAAGCAGTCCGATTACGAGCAGTACATAAGGCAGGACAGCCTTGGTGAATACTACGTTGTACTCAATCAATACACTTTTCACAGTGTTTATCAGCCTATCTTTGATAAACACCAGAAAATGATCGGTATGGAAGCCCTACTGCGCATTCGTGGTGCTGATGGTGCCTACATACGTCCCGATCTTTTCTTTACTGATAGCAGCATTGATACCCACTTTCGACTTTGCATCGAGTTCCTATCTCGAGCAATTCACATCCGCAACTTCGCTCGTCACTTTGCGGGCTCGCCGATCAAACTGTTTCTCAACGTAATGCCCCAAACGTTATTAACGCTTACCAATGACATGGGCTTTAAAGATAACGGATTACTCTACAAGCGATTATCTGAATTGGGTATGGCACCTTCTGATGTCGTCTTTGAAGTGGTAGAAGAAGCCTGTGGCGATACAGAGCTTTTGAGCCAAGCCGTAAAACTTATGCGCGCCAATGGCTTCTTGTTTGCGATTGATGACTTTGGCTCTCACCATTCTGATATGCCACGAGTGAAGCAGCTTTGCCCTGATATCATCAAGATCGATCGCTCTTACCTACTCGACTATTGCTCTGGTGACACACTCGCGATAGCCAATGCAGTCGAACTCGCCGTTCAGATGAACGCTAAAGTCGTGATTGAAGGCGTAGAAGAGAACAGCCAGCTATCCGCAATGCAAGCGCTCGACTTGGATTACTACCAAGGTTTTTATCTGGCGAAACCAAACTCGATTCACCATTGGACCAAGCAAAAAGACCCAGCTAAGGTACTGCATTAAAAGCATTAACACAGAGACGAATTAAGTCGTTTTAGATACAAAAGCGCCGCCTAGGTTACTCACCAAGGCGGCGCTTTTCTGTTTATGTCGACTCTGATATCGAAATGAGACGTTTAGAAGAAGTCGATTGAGTTGCGGCCACTCTTAGGATCGCGAACCGCTTGAGGCTTGTCGTCTTTCTTGCCTTTCTTAGCAGATTGAGACAACGCTTCTTTCTGGGCTTTACGCTCTTTGTGTGCAGCTTTACGACCAGTCGACTTAGGGCCCTTAACGTTCGCTTTCTCGTTCTTTTTCGAGCGAGACTTTTCTTTACGAGCCGTTTGCGCTTCTTTCTTCGCCTTCTTCTCTGCTTTTTGCTCTGCTGTTTCTGGCTCAGTCACTGGCGCATCACACACAACAACATAGTATTCTTGGTTGAACTCAAAGAAATCGCCGTCATACATTTTGCGACGCTTACGTGTTTCAAGCTCGCCGTTTACCGCAACGTAACCTTCTTCGATGATGTGTTTTGCCTCACCACCGCCACTCACCAAGTTTGCGATTTTGAAAAGCTTGTACAGCTCAATTGGGTGCGCGTCAACGTCGATACCGATCGCTTCGATCTCAATCTCTTCGCCTTCTAAATACTCTTCGTGTTCGTAATCTTGGGTCATGTTCGTTACTCATTTTTCTTGATGAACGGAGTTTAAACGGAATGCGTACAAATAGAAACGTGATCTTCACTCAACTTGTCCAATTGGGTATATACTCACCCAATAACTCCTTGAACGAGCGATATTTTGTCTAATAAGAACCACATTACCTTTGCCACCGCCAACCTATTGAACTTTGTCGCCCCTCCTGGCGCGTATTATGACTTCGAGAACATTTACTCCCTCGACGATTGGCAGGACAAACTCACTTGGACCAAATCGCAGTTCGACCAACTCAATCCCGACATCATCGGCTTGCAAGAAGTGTTCAGCATTGAAGAAACCCAAACCTTCTTTGCTGAGATCGGTTACCAATACTTTGCCTGTGTCGATACACCGCATATCGAGGGCGACTACATATACTCTCGTCCTGTTGTTGCCGTGGCCTCTCGTTTTCCCATTGAAAGCTTTGAAGCCGTCACATTCGATCAAGATACGCTCAATGCCTTTGATGATATCGACGCGCCGCCGTTCAGCCGCAAACCCGTTCGGGCAACCATTATTCACCCAATTATTGGGCATATCTGCGTGTACGTCACGCACTTGAAGTCACAACGCCCTGCAGACTCAGAGACACCAGAACAGGCCAGCAGACCCATTGCCCGCTGGCTATCAACACAACAACGGGGTTGGGAAGCTGCAATGCTGCGCGATGCAATGCAAAAGCACTATGCGAATAACCCGATGCCGACATTGTTGATGGGTGACATGAACCAAGCCATCACTAAAACGAGCGTTAATAACGTTTTGGTTGAACAATATAGTGACAGCGTCACTGACTTGCGACTTTGTGATGGCTGGGAATTGCAAGTGGCACCATCGTTAGAATCAAGACCAGCAACACACTACCACTTCGCGAAAGGAAACGTGTTGGATTACATACTACTGTCGCAGGAGTTTGATGCGCACGCCGATGTATCCATAGCAGAAGTGACGAATTATCAAGTGCTGGATACACACCTAATTAACCCGTCTTTTGAGAGAGATAAAAACGCCAGCGACCACGCCTTTGTGGCGCTGACAGTAGAAATTAAGCTTTAGCGTCGTTGTGACGTTTCACGATCTTACGCGGAATCAACTCCACCCCAGCCTTATAGCGTTTTGCTGAAGCATTGAGAGCCAGCTCCATAGCGCTGTCGGCAATCAGCTCAAATTGCTGTGGTAGCGAGTTGATTTTGATTGGCAGAAAGTCGAGTAAGCGGTTATCACCAAAGGTAGCCAAACGCACCTTACCCATCAGTTCAGGCTTTTCTAACATTACGTCCAACACGCCTTCTAGCAAGGTGTATGACATAGTCACTACCGCATCAGGTAGCTGGCCTTTTGCAATCCAACCTTCCAGTACCTTCTTCCCTTCTTCACGGGAGAAGTGCTGGCCATAGCCTACCAAAGCCTCGTTACCTTCTTGCTGGCAAGCAGAACGGAAGCCCAGTTCACGCTCTTTAGAAACTTGAAGTTCTTCTAATGCGCCAATCAGACCGATGGACTCAATCTCCGAAGACAGTACCGATTCTGTCAGCTCAAATGCCGCATCGAAATCTTCACTGATCACACAGCAAAAGTGTTCATCATCCATAGGACGGTCGAGTGCGATTACGGGTGTGCCCGAGTTTTGCAGCTTTAAGTAATACTCACTGGCGGCAGGCATACTACTGGCGACAAACAACGCATCAATACGGCGGCTAACCAGCGCCTCTGCCACCTTCTCTTCGGTTTGCGGATTGTCGTCTGAGCAACCAATCAAAATTTGGTAGCCCGCTTTACGCGAGTTCTGTTCAATCAGTTTTGCTAAACGTGCGTAACTGGTGTTCTCTAAATCTGGAATGATCAAACCGAACGAACGTGAGTTGCCCGCTCTTAAAGAAGATGCTGCGTGATCCGGTTTGTAATTGTACTGCTCAACCACCGCCATGACTTTCTTTTGAGTCTTTTCGCTGATGCGGTATTTCTGCGCTTTTCCGTTAATCACATAGCTTGCCGTGGTCTTTGAAACCCCAGCTAATTTCGCTATTTCATCCAGTGTCATATTCTAAGCCCTATTCTGTGCGCGGGATCATATTAATACATCAACGATCCTTCGATAAGTTGAATTATATGCTGAACCGATTCAGTATAAAAGCTGAAAGGATTCAGCAAAACTCAAAAATTGACGAGAATCACCAAAATCAAGCAATACCGTCTCCCTTTGCTAGGCTTTAAAAGCATTGAGACACTGAGTGGTTAAGTTTCGATTTTAAAAACAGTTTCGCTGAGTGTTTTAAAAAATTTGACCAAGTGCTGAATCGATTCAGTTTCTTTTGTTCAGCAAATTGTGGTTAAGCAAAACCGACTCTAATAGAGAAATGACGAACAAAGACACGTTCAGCAACCATAGATAAACGGCGTTACGCAAACAAAGTACTGCGTAGCCAAGATGAATTAGAAATAGATACCTTAAGGCTGGAGAAGCACCATGCTTAAGCTAAGTAAGAACGACATTACCCTATCTCAATCCGCTACAGATAAGTTTGAAGCGATCAAAAGCATCGCTCAGAGCCTGACAGACAAAGGTCTGGTTGAACAAGGCTATGTAGAAGGCATGCTAAATCGTGAAAACCAGAACTCTACGTTTCTAGGTAACGGTATCGCGATTCCACACGGCACGACTGACACGCGCTCAATGGTGAAAACCACAGGCGTTGCTGTTCACCACTTCCCAGAAGGCGTTGAATGGGGCGGCGGCAACACAGTTTACGTTGCTATCGGTATTGCGGCGAAATCAGACGAGCACTTGGGCATTCTTAAGCAGCTAACAAAAGTATTGGGCGCTGACGGCGTTGAAGAGCGTCTACGCAATGCGAAAAACGAAGACGACATCATTGCCCTACTTCATGGCGACGTTCAGCTAGAAGCGGATTTCGATGCTTCTCTCATTCAATTGCTATTCCCAGCAAGTGACATGATTCAAATGAGCGCGGTAGCTGGCGGCCTACTTAAAAACACAGGTTGTGCAGGTACTGAGTTCGTTGCAGACCTAGTAACAAAAACGCCAACGCATCTAGGCCAAGGTCTATGGCTTGTTGGTAGTGATAAACAAGTAACTCGTACTGGTGTTTCTTTTGTATCAACAGCCAATGATTGTGAATTCGAAGGCGAGAAAGTGCGTGCTCTAGTTGCGTTCGCAGCTTGCAACAACGCTCATCAATCTATCCTAAGCACGATTTCAAAGCTTGTGTTTAACAACGAACACAGCAAATTACTTGATGCTTCTGCTGAACAGATCCTTGCATTGTTCAAAGGCGAAGAAATGGCAACTGAAGCGGCTGAGGATGGCAACACAGCAATCTTCAAAATCAAAAACGCCCACGGCCTACACGCTCGTCCTGGCGCAATGCTAGTAGCAGAAGCGAAAAAGTTCGAATCTACCATTCGCGTGGCAAACCTAGATGGCGATGGCAAAGCGGTAAACGCGAAGAGCCTAATGAAAGTTATCGCGCTAGGTGTGAAACACGGTCACCAGCTTCAATTCTCTGCTGAAGGTCCAGATGCTGCACAAGCACTTGAGTCAATCGGTAAAGCAATCGCATCTGGTCTTGGCGAAGGTTAAGGGGCGAGAGAATGACAGCATTGAAAACCAACAAAGTCGTTACCATCACGCTTAACCCTGCCCTTGATCTAACAGGTTCACTGGACTCAATCAATGTGGGTTCTGTCAGCCTAGTGGAAAAGAGCAACCTACACGCGGCTGGTAAAGGCGTAAACGTAGCGAAAGTACTTAGTGACCTAGGTGCAGACGTAACAGTGACGGGCTTTCTTGGCAAAGACAACCCAGAGCTGTTCCACCAGCTATTTAGCGATATCAAGGTTAAAAACGAGTTCGTTGAAGTCGAAGGCGCAACTCGCATCAACGTGAAATTGGTTGAAGCCGATGGCCAAGTGAGCGACATCAACTTCCCTGGCGTTCAAGTTACGGCAGAAGAAATCGCACGCTTTGAAGAAACCCTATTCCGCCTTGCAGAAACACACGATTACTTTGTATTGGCAGGCAGCCTACCGGGCGGTGTTACTGCAGAGCAATGCGCAGCATGGATTGAGAAACTGCATCAGCAAGGCAAGAAAGTCTTGTTCGATAGCAGCAAAGCAGCACTACGCTCAGGCATCGACGCTCATCCTTGGTTGATCAAACCAAACGACGAAGAGCTAAGTGACTTTGTCGGCGAGCACCTTTCGACGCCAGAACAATGCCAAGCAGCAGCGCAAACGCTAAGCGATAAAGGCATTGAGAACATCGTGGTTTCTATGGGTGCAGACGGCGTGATGTGGCTTAACCAAGGCGAATGGCTACGTGCTCAACCACCACGAATGAATGTAGTAAGCACTGTTGGCGCTGGCGATACGCTTGTGGCTGGCTTGTGCTGGGGTCACATGCAAGTGATGCCGAAAAACGATTTACTGCGCTTCGCTACTGCGCTTTCTGCCCTAGCAGTAAGCCAAGTTGGCGTTGGCCTAACCAGTCAGGAAGAACTGGAGAACATCAAGCTCCAAACGCAAGTAACCGAGCTTTACCCTAATACGAACTTAGACAAAAACTAAGGAACAGAAGGTTATCAGTATGAATATTGCCATTATTACAGCTTGTCCAAGTGGTGTTGCGAACAGCATCATTGCGGCAGGCCTACTAGAACAAGCAACAGCTAAGTTGGGTTGGAACGCAAAGATTGAATGCCAATCAAGCGTGGTTGAACCAACACTGCTAACAGACGCTGACATTGAACAAGCAGAAGCGATCGTAATTGCGGCTAACACTCCAGTTGATACTTCTCGTTTCGTAGGTAAAAAAGTCTACCAAGCAGATATCAGCGCCGTTGCAAAAGACGCAATGGCTTTCCTACAGACTGCGGTTGAAAACTCAGCAACACTAGAGCAAGCAACCACAGTTACAGCACAAGTAGCACCAGCAGAAAGCGCATCTGCAACGAAGAAGATCGTTGCGATCACAGCATGTCCAACTGGCGTAGCACACACTTTCATGGCAGCGGAAGCGCTAGAGGAAGAAGGCAAACGTCGTGGTCACCAAATTAAAGTGGAAACGCGTGGCTCAGTAGGTGCGAAAAACCAACTGACTGATCAAGAAATCGCAGACGCAGATTTAGTGATCATCGCAGCGGATATTGAAGTTCCTCTTGACCGCTTCAACGGCAAGAAAATGTACCGCACAAAAACAGGTCCAGCGCTGAAGAAAACAGCGGAAGAAATGGACAAAGCGTTTGAACAAGCAACCGTATACCAACACTCTGGTTCTTCTAGCGCATCATCAGCGACAGAAGAGAAGAAAGGCGCATACAAACACCTAATGACAGGTGTATCTCACATGCTTCCAGTTGTGGTAGCCGGTGGTTTGATCATCGCCCTATCCTTTGTATTTGGTATCGAAGCATTTAAAGAAGAAGGTACGCTAGCAGCAGCACTGATGAACATTGGTGGTGGCTCAGCATTCGCATTGATGATTCCAGTTCTTGCTGGCTACATCGCCTTCTCTATTGCTGACCGTCCAGGTCTGGCTCCGGGTCTTGTGGGCGGTATGCTTGCTAGCTCAACTGGCGCAGGTTTCCTTGGTGGTATCGCAGCAGGTTTCATCGCCGGTTACGCTGCTAAGTTCCTTGCCGATAAAGTAAAACTTCCACAATCAATGGAAGCGCTTAAACCGATCCTTATCATTCCTTTCGTGGCGACACTGTTCACGGGTCTGGTGATGATTTACATCGTGGGTGGTCCAGTATCTGGCATCATGAACGGCCTAACTGACTTCCTAAACAACATGGGTTCTGACAGCGCAGTTCTACTGGGTATTATCCTTGGCGCAATGATGTGTTTCGACCTAGGTGGTCCAGTAAACAAAGCCGCTTACGCATTCGGTGTGGGTCTATTGGCTTCACAAACTTACGCACCAATGGCGGCAATCATGGCGGCAGGTATGGTTCCTGCGCTTGGTATGGGTCTTGCGACATTCCTTGCTAAGAACAAGTTTGAGCAAAGTGAGCGTGAAGCGGGTAAAGCATCATTCGTTCTTGGTCTGTGCTTTATCTCTGAAGGTGCTATCCCATTTGCAGCGAAAGATCCAATGCGTGTTATCCCATCATGTATGGCAGGTGGCGCACTAACAGGTGCACTATCTATGCTGTTCGGTGCAAAACTGATGGCACCACACGGTGGCTTGTTCGTGCTGCTTATCCCTAACGCAATCTCGCCAGTACTGATGTACTTGGTAGCGATTGCAGCAGGTACAGCGGTAACGGGCTTCACTTACGCGTTCCTAAAGAACAAATCAGAAGCGAAACAACAAGCTGCAGCTTAATTGCAAACTGCGATTAAATAACAGTTAACAATGCCTCCCTCGATTTGGCATTCGACACCTCCCTCTAGCCTCGGCTTTGGGAGGTGTTTTTTATTATGCCCAAGTAACCTCGATAACCATGGGATAACAAATACCATATCGGGCACAAGATCCCCTAAAACAAAGGGCGAACGCTTATAATAAGTGTTCGCCCTTTTCTTGTTTAAGTTGGCAGTGTTTAAACCGACAATTTATTGCATTGGCACTGATTCAACATCCACATCACCGCTGCTCAAGTTCACTGTCGCATTGTAAACATTGTGTGGATCACCATGGTGTTTAAAGGTGAAGTGATACACGTTCGCCGGGGTCCAAATCTGCTTATCATCGGCTGGCATAATGTCGTAACCATCTTGTTGGTATAACTCGGTCGCCATAACATACGCCGTCGCGGTTTGTACTTGCGTATTGCGATCAACTTTAGGTTCTAGTGAAGGGTTCGTTGGGTAAGATTCACCGTTGTAACTCATCTGACGGTAAGCACCATTACTCCACACTACAAAGTCTTGCCAACCGTTACTGTAGCTGTCAATGAGTGCAATTGGTGTTCTTGTTACCGACATGCGGTTCAGCACTTTGCCGTTGTTATCGAACATATACGCCGTGCAACCACCACTTCCGCAGAAGAAACGGTCTTGGAATAGCACCAAATGCTCTGCTGTGCCATCACTATTCAAATCCGCTGATCCAGTAACATAGCTAATTTTATCTGTTTCTAAAGAAAGGCCCTGTGGCATCAGAACGCTTTGGTCGATCCAAGTTGCAATGGTCGCTGCATCCGCGCTTTTTAATTCTACTGGCGCTTGAGAGTCTGCGTTATCGGTAGAGATGCCGTCTGTTGAAGAACAGCCAATTAGCGTCAGTGAGCCTAAAAGGAAGAGTCCGTGTAATCCGCGATTGTTCATTTGCGTTCGCTCTTTTATTGATGATGTGCTCTTAGTATACGCAAGATTTATCAATCGCTTGTAAGAAAATCATAAAAATCAGTGAGGTGTACACTAAAGCACCACCCCTGCTTTTCGCCTTCATTCTCCTCTCGACTCTACACTCTCGCCTCAATTATCTTTCTCTCTCTGGAATGACCCCTTAAAAGTAGACACAGGGGGTTAATTCATTAGCTCAAAGTCTATGGGGCTCACTCCACCTAGAGTCCCATGTCTTCTTACCGGATTGTAATATGT
>NZ_JATABF010000060.1:0-24182 GCF_036533715.1 Vibrio sp. M260121
TGTCTAAAGAAAAATTTGAACGTGTAAAACCGCACGTAAACGTTGGTACTATCGGCCACGTTGACCACGGTAAAACTACTCTAACTGCAGCTATCTGTACAACACTTGCTAAAGTATACGGCGGTGCTGCTCGTGACTTCGCATCTATCGATAACGCTCCAGAAGAGCGTGAGCGCGGTATCACAATCGCTACTTCTCACGTAGAGTACGACACTCCAACTCGCCACTACGCACACGTAGACTGTCCAGGACACGCGGATTACGTTAAAAACATGATCACTGGTGCTGCACAGATGGACGGTGGTATCCTAGTTGTTGCTGCGACAGATGGTCCAATGCCACAAACTCGTGAGCACATCCTACTAGGCCGTCAGGTTGGTATCCCATACATCATCGTATTCATGAACAAATGTGACATGGTTGACGATGAAGAGCTACTAGAACTAGTAGAAATGGAAGTTCGTGAACTTCTATCTGAGTACGACTTCCCAGGTGATGACCTACCAGTTATCCAAGGTTCTGCTCTAGGCGCACTAAACGGCGAAGAGCAATGGGAAGCTAAGATTGTTGAACTAGCAGAAGCGCTAGATTCATACATTCCTGAGCCAGAGCGTGCAGTAGATATGCCATTCCTAATGCCTATCGAAGACGTATTCTCAATCCAAGGTCGTGGTACAGTAGTAACTGGCCGTATCGAACGTGGTATCCTAAACGTAGGTGACGAAGTTGCTATCGTTGGTATCAAAGACACTACTACTACTACATGTACTGGTGTTGAAATGTTCCGTAAGCTTCTTGACGAAGGTCGCGCTGGTGAGAACGTTGGTGCACTTCTACGTGGTACTAAGCGTGATGAAGTTGAACGTGGTCAAGTACTAGCTAAGCCTGGTTCAATCACTCCACACACTAAGTTCGAGTCAGAAGTATACGTACTTTCTAAAGATGAAGGTGGTCGTCACACTCCATTCTTCAAAGGCTACCGTCCACAGTTCTACTTCCGTACAACTGACGTAACTGGTGACATCTCTCTACCAGAAGGCGTAGAAATGGTAATGCCAGGCGACAACATCCAAATGCAAGTTGAGCTAATCGCTCCAATCGCTATGGACGAAGGTCTACGTTTCGCTATCCGTGAAGGTGGCCGTACTGTAGGTGCTGGTGTTGTTGCTAAGATCTTCGACTAATTCTTACTGAATTAATCGTAATCTTGCACTCTTCTTCTTTTTGAAGAAAGCGCTAGAAAAAGGGAAGCTGAGGCTTCCCTTTTTCATATCTACAATTCTTCTTTTCAATATGGTTATAAGCCCATAACTCTTAGTCATGCTTTTTGTTTTTTAAAAACATGATCTTAGCTCTGCTCGATTTTCTCTTCTTTTTAGCTATCCGCTAAGTCACTGAAAAATGCCAAAGCGGTCCAGACCGTTATAACAAAACGTTCTGTAATTCATCTTAATACAACTGGTAACAAGAGTGATTCCTGTTTATATTTCATTCCAAAGTGAAATTTAAAGGTTTTGAATATGTACGTTTGTCTTTGCCATGGTGTCTCTGACAAGAAGATTAGGAAGTTGGCGATAGATGAAGGCGTATCAGACATCAAAGGGATCAAACGATGCACAGCGTTGGGCAGTCAGTGCGGTAAGTGCATCAAGCAAGCTAAAGAAATTTTAGCGGAAACAGAATACTTAATACTGAAACAAGCTAGCTAATTATTCGCTAAGCCTTTTTGACACCTTCTCATTTGCTTCTACATTTAAATGAAGCCAAAGAGGAGGGCTTTGTCATGAAAGGCGATCCAATCATAATCCAACATCTCAATAAAGTGCTCGGCAACGAGCTCGTCGCTATCAATCAATATTTCCTGCACGCTCGTATGTACAAAGACTGGGGTTTAAAGCACCTCGCTGACAAGGAGTACCACGAGTCGATCGATGAAATGAAGCACGCTGACCACCTGATCGAACGTATCTTGTTTTTGGAAGGTCTGCCTAACTTACAAGATCTTGGTAAGTTGATGATTGGGGAAGATACCAAAGAAATGATCGAATGTGATTTGAAGCTCGAAATGGCAGCCATCCCAGATCTAAAAGATGCCATCGCTTATGCGGAAGATATTCGTGATTATGTTTCGCGTGACCTTTTTCAAGATATTCTTGAGGACGAAGAAGAACATGTTGATTGGCTTGAGACGCAATTGGGCTTGATCGAAATGTCTGGTATCGAAAATTACTTACAAGCGCAGTACGTCGACGAAGAGTAGGATTATATTTCGCTGTTTTCTCGTCGAAAGAAAGTGATTAAAAGTGCACCTGATCTGTCTATCAGGTGCTAATCGCAGATATCTGGTCTTATCTCTTACATTATTACCTTTTTTAAGGATATCGCTCGCAATCTTACCTATGAAGATTGACTTCTATCCTTTAGAATTTATTCCCCCTTACCGAAAAAATAACAAAAGAGAAACGATCCATGTCTGAAGACAATCGCCAAGAAGTCACCCCAGAAGAAGAACGCCGCCAACAAGCATTGGACTACCATGCGTACCCAACCCCAGGAAAAATTGCAGTAGAACTGACTAAGCCAGCAGAGACAGCAAATGATCTTGCATTGGCATACAGCCCTGGTGTTGCAGAGCCTGTACGTGAAATCGCGCAGAACGCTGATAACGTGTACAAGTACACGGCGAAAGGCAATATGGTTGCGGTTATTTCTAACGGCACGGCGATTCTTGGTCTTGGTAACCTTGGACCACTAGCATCTAAACCAGTAATGGAAGGTAAAGCGCTGTTGTTCAAACGCTTTGCTGGTCTAGATTCAATTGATATCGAAGTAAAACACCGCACGATCGACGAATTTGTCGACACAGTAGCCAACATTGCTGACACTTTCGGTGGTATTAACCTAGAAGATATCAAGGCACCAGATTGTTTTGAGATTGAAAAGCGTCTTATCGAACGCTGTGACGTACCTGTATTCCACGATGACCAACACGGTACTGCAATCGTAACCGCTGCGGGTATGTTGAACGCAATCGAGCTGCAAGGTAAGAAGCTAGAAGAATCAACCATCGTTTGTCTTGGTGCGGGGGCTGCGGCCGTGGCATGTATGGAGCTGTTGATCAAATGTGGCGCAATGCGTGAGAAGATCTACATGCTGGATCGTAAAGGGGTGATCCATACACGTCGTGACGACCTAAACGAATACAAACAGTTATTCGCAAACAACACAGATAAGCGTACGCTAGAAGACGTGATTGAAGGTGCGGACCTGTTCTTGGGTGTATCAGGTCCAAACTTACTACCTGCAGAAGCATTGAAGCTGATGGCAGATAAACCTGTTGTGTTCGCATGTTCAAACCCAGATCCAGAAATCAAACCAGAATTGGCTCATGAAGTGCGTGATGACTTGATCATGGGCACTGGTCGTAGCGACTACCCGAACCAAGTAAACAACGTTCTGTGTTTCCCATTCATCTTCCGTGGTGCATTGGATGTTCGTGCGAGTGAAATTAATGATGAAATGAAGCTTGCGGCAGTCGATGCGATTCGTGAATTGGCAAAAGAGCCAGTACCAGAAGCTGTATTGAAGGCAGCTGGCGTAGACAAGCTAGAGTTTGGCTCTGATTACATCATTCCAAAACCAATGGATCCACGTCTACTACCACGCGTAGCAAAAGCGGTTGCTCAAGCTGCGGTTAATTCAGGTGTAGCGCGTATTGAGATGCCAGAAAACTACATGGCGGAGTAAGCCAAAGTCATTTCTGACAGCAAAGAAAAGGGACGCGATGGCGTCCCTTTTTAGTTTGGTCTGAAACTGTCCCCGGTGCAGCTTCATCGTGTTGACGAATTTGTAAGCAATTATTCTTCGTCAAACGCTTCGAATTCGATGCCCATTGCCGTCATCAGCGCTTTCGCTTCTGTAGGAATATCATCTGGGCGGTCTTTACGAAGGTCTTCATCAGTTGGCAGTGGTTGACCTGTGTAAGCGTGTAGGAACGCTTCACATAGTAGTTCACTGTTAGTCGCATGGCGTAAGTTGTTGATCTGGCGGCGAGTTCGCTCATCAGTCAGCACTTTTAAAACTTTTAGCGGGATAGAGACGGTAATCTTTTTTACTTGTTCGCTTTTTTTACCGTGCTCAGCATACGGGCTAATGTATTCGCCATTCCAGTCAGCCATTGCGCACCTTCATTAATGTAATAAGTTAGAAAAATAAATATAGGTGCTGATTTTAGCTGCATTTACCGCCATAAGCAAAGACATATAGACGTCTAGAAGTGTTGACGTCTTATTTTTAGACAAGTAAAGTGAGGTTAATAGTTAGGGAAGCGTATTAATCAATTGAACAATACAAGCTAGATATAGCGCATTCCCATTTAGATGTCACCACCCGTGAAAGGATACACTCATGAGCACCCGTAAGCCTGCAACCATTGCTGTACGCACTGGTATCGAGTCAGACAGTCAATACCACGCTGTTGTACCACCAATCTACCTTTCGACTAACTATGGCTTCCCAGCGTTTGGTGAAGTCCCACAATATGATTACACCCGTTCTGGTAACCCTAACCGAGGTTTGCTCGAGCAAGCGTTGTATGAGCTTGAATCAGGCAAAGGTGCGGTTGTCACTAACTGCGGTACATCAGCGCTAAACCTTTGGGTATCGGCATTTCTTGGTCCTGATGACTTAATTGTTGCGCCACACGATTGTTACGGCGGTACTTATCGTCTTTTCAATACTCGTGCGAACAAGGGTGATTTTAAAGTGCAGTTTGTTGACCAGTCGGATCAGCAAGCGTTGGATGCGGCGATTGCGAAAAAGCCAAAGCTTATCTTGCTAGAAACACCATCAAACCCACTCGTACGCGTTGTTGATATTGCGGCTGTGTGTGAGAAAGCAAAACAAGTCGGCGCTTTAGTCGCAGTGGACAATACCTTTTTGACACCTGTGTACCAAAAGCCTTTGGAGCTTGGTGCGGACTTTGTTATCCACTCAACAACGAAATACATTAATGGTCACTCTGACGTGATCGGTGGTGTGGTGATCACCAAGAGCGAAGAGCATGCCGAAGAATTAGCATGGTGGGGTAACTGCATTGGCGCTACGGGTACGCCATTCGACAGCTACATGACACTTCGAGGAATTCGTACGTTGGGTGCACGAATGCGAGTTCACGAAGAAAGCTCTCAGCAAGTGTTAGCGTATTTGCAAACGCAATCTTTGGTGGCGAAGATCTATCATCCAAGTTTGCCAGAGCATCCAGGTCATGACATCGCGAAGAAGCAACAGTCGGGCTTTGGTTCTATGCTGAGCTTTGAGTTTGCTGGCTCATTTGATCAGCTAAAAGTGTTTGTTAAAGAACTTGAGCTCTTTTCTCTTGCAGAATCGCTAGGTGGCGTAGAAAGCTTGATTTGCCACCCAGCTTCAATGACGCATCGTGCGATGGGTGAAGAAGCACTGGCTGAAGCAGGTGTCTCTCAACAGTTACTGCGTTTATCTGTTGGCTTAGAAGATGCGCAAGATCTGATTGCCGATCTTGAACAAGCATTCGCGAAAGCAGCACAGTAATTGGGAGAGGAAGGTCATGAGTGTACAACGTCAGCTGCATAAATTTGGCGGCAGCAGCTTAGCGAACCCCGAGTGCTACCAGCGCGTGGTAACTATTCTTAAAGAGTATTCGGCAGAAAATGACTTGGTGGTGGTCTCTGCGGCAGGGAAAACCACCAACCGCTTGATCGAGTTTTTAGAAGGCTTAGATAAAGATGGCCGCATTGCCCATGAAGCCTTGCAGAGCTTGCGACAGTTCCAAACTGAATTGGTAGAAGCTTTACTAGAGGGTGAAGTTCAAGCGCAACTGCTTGCTTCTCTTCAAGATGAATTCAGTACCTTGGCAGAGTTAACAGCGCCACTAACTGAAACACAAAAAGCGGCGGTTTTAGGTCATGGCGAAGTATGGTCCTCACGCTTACTGGCTGCGCTGTTATCACAGCAGGATCTGCCAGCAGTAGCGCAAGATTCACGTGTCTTTCTGCGTGCGGAAGCTGGCACACAGCCAGAGGTTGATCGTGCTCGTTCATATGTATTGATTAAAGAAGCGTTGGCTCAACACAGCCATAAACGCGTCATCATTACTGGCTTTATGGCGCAAAACGAAGCGGGTGAGACAGTATTGCTTGGACGCAATGGTTCAGACTACTCAGCAACCGTGATTGGTGCTTTAGCTGAAGTTAATTCGGTGACCATCTGGAGTGACGTGGCTGGCGTTTACAGCGCAGATCCTCGTTTGGTATCGGATGCTTGCCTGCTCCCTCTACTGCGCTTGGATGAAGCGAGTGAGCTGGCTCGTCTTGCTGCGCCGGTGTTACACAGTCGTACACTTCAGCCTGTGGCTCAAAGCGCGATGGATTTGAACCTAAAATGCAGCTACCAGCCAGAGTCTGGCTCAACACGAATCGAACGTGTATTGGCATCCGGCCGCGGTGCAAAAATCATTACCTCTCTTGATGAAGTGCTATTAGTGCAGCTGTCTTTTATTCATGGTCACGATTTTGAGCGAGCGCAGAAAGAAGTTCTGCAGGCGTTAAAGCGCGCTCAATTAGAGCCACTAGCATTTGAAGCGCAAGAGGATCAGCAAACCTTGCGTTTGGCGTACACGGCAGAGATTGCTGGCGGAGCATTGACTTATCTACAAGAGCTCGCCGTTGAAGCGGAAATCAAGCTGAAAGAAGGGTACTCATTGCTAGCTGCCGTTGGCGCTGGTGTGACGAAAAACGCAAACCACTGCTTTGGTTTCTACCAACAACTTAAGCATGCGCCTGTTGAGTTTATTTCAGAGACGGAATCTGGCTTGAGTTTGGTCGCCGTGTTGCGTCGTGCTGAAGTCGAAGAACTAGTACAAAGTATTCATAGCCAATTGTTTCAAGCGCAAAAGCGCGTAGCGGTGGCTTTGTGTGGTAAAGGCAACATTGGGTCAAGTTGGTTATCATTGTTCGCAGAGCAAAAAGAAGAGCTCGAAAAACGTCACGGTATGAGCTTTGACTTGGTAGCGGTTGTCGACAGCCAAACGTACTGGTTTGATGAAAACGGTATTGATGCCGCGACGGTTGCTCAGCGTTTTGATGATGAAAGCACTGAGAATGATGGCAACTGGCTGGCAAAGCTTGGTGCGATACAAAACTTTGATGAAGCCGTGGTACTGGATGTTACGGCAAGTAAGGAGCTGGCTACACGTTATGTGGAAATCGCACAGCAAGGTATTCACCTAATTTCGGCGAACAAAGTAGCAGGTTCGGCGGACAGTCAGTATTACCATCAAGTACAAGACGCGTTTGCTAAAATTGGCCGCCATTGGTTGTACAATGCGACCGTTGGTGCAGGGCTACCAATCAACCATACCGTTCGAGATTTGCGTGAAAGTGGTGATGATATTGTCGCACTATCAGGCATCTTCTCCGGTACATTATCGTGGTTATTCCAACAGTTTGACGGTTCGGTACCTTTTGCTGAGCTTGTCGATTTAGCATGGCAACAAGGCTTGACTGAGCCTGACCCTCGTTCTGACCTTGATGGCTCTGATGTGATGCGTAAGCTGGTCATCTTAGCTCGAGAATCTGGTTTGGATATTGAACCAGAGAACGTGAAAGTAGAGTCGCTGGTGCCAGCAGAATTGCGAGACCTGAGTCTAGACGCGTTCTTCGACCAAGGAGATATTCTCAGCGAGATTCTTCAAGAACGTTTGACCAAGGCGCAGAGAAACGACCAAGTGCTGCGTTATGTGGCTCGTCTAGAGCGTAATGGCAAAGCAACAGTAGGTGTTGAAGCGTTATCACGTGAACATGCTCTAGCGAATTTGCTGCCATGTGACAATATCTTCGCCATTGAGAGTAAATGGTACAAAGACAATCCACTAGTGATTCGTGGGCCAGGTGCAGGACGTGAAGTAACCGCAGGGGCCATTCAATCAGACCTGAATCGCTTGGCTGGTTTGTTCTGATCTGACCAAACCCATTTTTGCGAACGACAACAAAACCTCGAACTGTTTCCGAGGTTTTTTATTATTTGGATAATGCCATACTGAACTGGGAGTTTTGGCTAAGGGTTGGTCATACAGGAACTTGAACTATCCTCATCATGAACTTGAGAAAAATTCATAATCACAAGGTTGACATTAAATCGCATTCAATACATTCTGTAGACATATAGACGTCTAAACGGCGATTTAAGGAATTTTGATTTCGTGGTGGAGTTGCCACAGGGAGAGTAAGATGGGATACACGCATGCAGGGCACATCGATGCCTTAAACCAGAATATCGCTGAACTATCAGACAATATCAACGTCTCATTTGAGTTTTTTCCACCAAGCAGTGAGAAGATGGAAGAAACACTGTGGAACTCAGTACACCGCCTTAAAACTCTTCAACCAAAATTTGTATCTGTTACGTACGGCGCAAACTCAGGCGAACGTGACAGAACCCACTCGATCATTAAAGAAATCAAAGCTGCGACAGGCCTTGTTGCTGCGCCACACTTAACTTGTATCGATGCATCTCGTGATGAACTCATCAACATTGCAGATGACTACTGGAATAACGGTATCAAGAACATTGTTGCCCTACGTGGTGACATTCCACCAGGTGGCGGTGCGCCAGATATGTACGCTTCGGATTTGGTAGAGTTGCTCAAAGCGCGCCATGATTTCGATATTTCAGTCGCTGCTTTCCCAGAAGTTCACCCAGAAGCGAAAAGTGCTCAATCAGATCTGCTTAACCTAAAGCGTAAAGTAGATGCAGGGGCAAACCGTGCAATTACCCAATTCTTCTTTGATGTGGAGTCTTACCTACGCTTCCGTGACCGCTGTGTCGCGGCAGGAATCGACGTTGAAATTGTCCCAGGTATTTTGCCAGTCTCTAACTTCAAACAAGCCTCTCGCTTTGCGGCTCAGAACAATGTGAAAGTACCGGGCTGGATGAGTAAGCAGTTTGAAGGCCTAGATGATGACCCAGTGACGCGTCAGCTGGTTGGTGCAAGCCAAGCGATTGATATGGTGCGTGTGTTAAGCCGTGAAGGTGTTAAAGATTTTCACTTCTACACATTGAACCGTGCAGAGATGACTTATGCACTTTGCCACACTTTAGGTGTTCGTCCACAAGTTGCAGTAGGTGCTTAATACGCTTTCCCCTGATAAACAAAAGGCTTGCCCATCGGCAAGCCTTTTTCGTTTCATTTAAAGTGACGAATTAGCCGATCACTTCAAGTTCTGTTAGCACTTCTTCTGCCCAGTTAATCCAAGCTTCACGTAGCATTAAGTTGCGACGAAGTGTTAGACGCTCAAGACGTGCTTGTTTGTCTAGTGTTGATGGCGTCGCGTAGTATGCTGCTTCGATCTCTTTGTAGTGAGCAACCAGTTTACGAGACTCTTCTACAAGCTCAGAAAGCTGATCGCGGAACGGCGTTGCTGGTTGCACTGCACAAGCCATTAGCTTTGCAGAGAACTCATCACGTACTGTTGGGTGTGCAGTTGGTTGATCAAACCACTCGCCCAGAGCGCTGCGACCAGCGTCAGTGATTGAGTAAACCTTACGGTCTGGTTTGCCTTCTTGAGGTTCTAATACGCAAGTAACCAGCTCTTTCTCAGCCATTTTATTAAGTTCACGATAAACTTGTTGGTGGCTTGCTTTCCAGAAGTAACCGATGCTAGCTGAGAATTCTTTAGTGATGTCGTAACCGGTAGCGTCGCGAGTGCTAAGTACAGTTAAAATTACGTGTGGTAATGACATGTCTTCAATCCAAATGGTCAATAAACTTGTAAACAAGCTATCTACACTTTCAGTTGCGCTCTTATTGGCGCTTGAGTTTTTTATGTGTAAATAGCACCAACAATGTTGGTCCTGTCACCTTAAAGCCGTTTATCACCTAGAGTGATGGGTGTTTCCATCGAGCTGGAGCTTATTTGATTGGACTTGTGAGCTTCCAGCAGGCAAGTAGTATATAAATAATAAGCATGAAGTGGAATAGTAGGACAAAATTACCCAAAAAAACTAATAAAATACTCAATAGCGTTTTTGTGTAGTGATTTATTTTGTTTTAAAGAGACTTTTTGTTTTCTTTTTGGATTAATGAGCTGGTTGCGTATTGCTCAAATAGTAGAAGTGATTGATGATTAGTAATAAAGGCTGAGCAGGGGCTCAGCCTTTTAATGCTTTTTGCGTAGCTAAGTTAACCTGTGTTACGCATACCAGCTGCAATACCAGCAATCGTCACCATCAATGCTTCTTCTAGATTTGCAGAAGCTTCTTCTGTTTGACGAGTACGATACAACAACTCCGCTTGAAGCATGTTCAATGGCTCTACGTAGATGTTACGTAGGCGGATTGATTCTTGGCCCCAAGGGTCGCTTTGCATCAGGTTCTCGTTGTTCTCTACGTTCAGTACGGACTTAATATCACGCTGAAGTTGTTCACGCAGTCGGTCACCCAATGGTTGAAGTGGCGTTTCAACTAGGCGTTGATCATAGTAACGAGAGATTTCCATGTTGCACTTGGTGTACACCATCTCAAGCATGCCTAGGCGAGTTGAGAAGAACGGCCATTCACGACACATTTCTTCCAGTAGCGCCTGATGACCTTTGTCTACCGAGTATTGAATTGCTTCACCAGCACCTAGCCATGCAGGTAGAACCAAGCGGTTTTGGCTCCAAGAGAAGATCCATGGAATCGCACGTAAGCTCTCTACGCCACCGTTTGGATTACGTTTTGCAGGGCGAGAGCCTAGAGGCAGTTTACCTAGCTCAAGCTCAGGTGTTGCTTGGCGGAAGTAAGGCACGAAGTCTGGTTCGCCACGAACGACGCTACGGTAGGCTTCACAGCTTACTTCAGACAGCACGTCCATTAGGTCGCGCCACTCTTGTTTAGGCTCTGGTGGTGGCAGTAGGTTCGCTTCAAGGATTGCACTCGCGTACAGGTTGAAACTGTTAACGGCAACATCAGGTAGACCCAGCTTAAAGCGGATCATCTCACCTTGTTCTGTTACGCGTAGACCGCCTTTCAGACTCTTAGGTGGCTGAGACAGTAGTGCAGCGTGTGCTGGCGCACCACCACGACCAATCGTACCGCCACGCCCGTGGAACAGTGTGAGTTCAACGCCTTCTTCTTCTGCAACCTTAACCAGTGAATCCATTGCGTGGTATTGAGCCCAGCCTGCTGACATTACGCCCGCATCTTTTGCAGAGTCAGAGTAGCCGATCATCACCATTTGGTGGTTTTGGATAAAGCCGCGGTATAGGTCGATGCCCATCAGCTGTTTGATTACCGCTTCCGCGTTGTTCAAATCGTCTAGCGTTTCGAACAGAGGACATACGTCCATGCGGTAAGGGCAACCTGCTTCTTGCAGCAGTAGGTGCACGGCAAGTACGTCAGAAGCGGTACGCGCCATTGAGATAACGTAAGCACCAAACGCTTCACGAGGTTGCGCAGCAACAATCTTACAGGTATCCAAAACCTCTTTAACTGGCTCTGATGGTTCCCAGTCACGAGGTAGAAGAGGGCGCTTAGAGGCAAGTTCGTTAGTTAGGAAAGCTACCTTATCTTGCTCGCTCCACTGCTCGTAGTCACCAATACCTAGGTAACGAGTCAGTTCAGATAGAACGTCGGCATGACGAGTACTTTCTTGACGAATATCGAGACGAACTAGGTGAATACCGAATGCTTTAACACGGCGTAGCGTATCCAGCAGTGAGCCGTTAGCAATCACGCCCATGCCACATTCATTTAGTGATTGGTAACACGCGTAAAGTGGTTCCCAAAGCTGCTCCACTTTTTGCAGTGGCGCTTTGACTGCCAGTTTCTGACCGTGAACTTTTGCGTCGAGAATGTCTTTTGTTTCGTTCAGTAGCGAACGTAGCTGTTTAAGGATCGCACGGTATGGTTCGTGTTGATCTTCACCCGCAAGCTCTCGAACTTTGTCGTTACACACTGTCATTGACAGTTCGCTGATCAGTTCGTTGATGTCGTTGAGGTATAGGTCTGCCGCTTTCCAACGAGACAGAAGCAGTACTTCACGAGTTACGCTGTGAGTTACAAATGGGTTACCGTCGCGGTCACCACCCATCCAAGATGAGAAGTGCACAGGGCGAGCATCAATCGGTAGACCTTCGCCAAGGTATGATTTTAGACGGTCGTTCATTTCACGTAAGAAGTCAGGTACGGCTTCCCATAGTGAGTTTTCTACTACGGCAAAGCCCCATTTAGCTTCATCAAGCGGTGTCGGGCGCTGTTGACGAATAACGTCAGAGTGCCAGCTTTGAACGATCAGCTGCTCAAGACGGCGTTCAGTTTTCTTACGCTCTTTGAAAGAGAGGTCGCTCAGCTCTAGCTTAGATAGACACTCGTTGATCTTTACAAGCTTGTTGATCATAGTGCGACGAGTGATTTCGGTTGGGTGCGCAGTCAGAACTAACTCAATGTTCAGATCGCGAACCGCTTGTGCCGTGTCTAGCTTACTCACATCATTTTGCACTAGTTTTGAGAACAGCGAATTAATTGCGTCAGGTTCGCAGATATGCTCTTCACAATGGCGTGAAATGGTGTGGTATTGCTCAGCAATATTGGTCAGGTTTAGAAATTGGTTGAACGCGCGGGTCACTGGCGTCAATTGCTCATCTGGTAAGCTTTTAATTTCTTCTATTAAGCTTTCTCTGTCAGCGTTATTTCCAGCTTGAGCCGATTTGGATAATTTACGAATGGTTTCCACTTTCTCGAAGATTTCTTCGCCATGAGCATCACGAATCGTGTTACCCAGAAGGTGGCCCAACATGCGCACATTGCTTTTAAGTGCGGCGTATTTCTCGTTCATTGTCATCCTGCCTCGTAAAAAAACTACATCCATTGTCCTTGTTAAGACTCCAATCTAGCGAAAATAACCAGTTCTAGTCAAATAAAGCAGAGTAAGTTTGCAATTATTCCGCTGCTGACCTGATTTAGAGCAAAATTAGGTCAGCTTATGCCACTCGAAGTGAAAATTAATTACAAAATTGCCGCTTAAAGAAGGATATAGCGTGCTAGAAGAATAGTGGCGAAGATAACAAAATGCAGCTCAATCGAGCTGCATTGTGAGGAAAGTACAGAATGCGACTAACAACAATATTTCACCATCGCACGTGATAACACGTCGATGGTTGGGTCGATAAAGTCGAAAGAGAGGAACTCATCTGGTTGATGAGCTTGATCAATTGAACCGGGACCTAGAACTAAGGTTGGACACAGTTGCTGCAGAAATGGCGCTTCAGTACAGTAGTTGACGGTTTCTGAGCTGGTTTGACAGATCTCTTCAACACCACCAATAAATGGGTGATCGTGTTGACATTCGTAACCCGGAATTGGCTCGTGCAAGGGAATAATTTCTAATTGCCCTGGCCATTTCGCCTCGACTTCTTTCAATGCTCCGCGCAGCATGTTCTCTAAACCATCAAGGCTAATACCAGGAAGAGGACGAACGTCATAATGCAGTTCACAGCAACCGCAAATACGGTTTGCGCTGTCACCACCATGGATATGACCAAGGTTTAGGGTAGGGCTTGGAATAGCAAAACCCGGATGGTGATACTCTTTAACCAATTTGTCGCGCAGTTGCATCATGGCAAACATGACTTCATGCATTATTTCAATTGCGTTGACGCCGAGCGCAGGATCAGACGAATGACCGGACTTGCCTGTTACGCGAATGGCATTTGCCACATGCCCTTTATGACCTCGAATTGGTACGAGGCTGGTGGGTTCGCCAATGATGCAGTAATCCGGCTTAAAAGGCGCATTCTCAGTGAAATGACGGGCACCTAGCATGGTGGTTTCTTCATCACAGGTCGCCAATACATAAAGCGGCTTGGTTTGCTTACTCCAGTCGATTTTCTTTACCGCTTCATAAATAAAGGCAAAGAAGCCTTTCATATCAGCAGTACCCAAACCGTAAAAGCGGTTGTCTTTTTCGGTCAGCTTATGTGGGTCAAAACTCCAACGTCCTTCATCAAATGGCACTGTGTCGCTGTGACCTGCGAGAAGTAGACCGCCTTCACCTTCACCCATACGTGCAATCATATTGTGTTTGCCTGGCTCCACTTCGATCACTTCAACACTGAAGCCAAGATCTTTAAACCAAGAAGCTAGCTTCTCGATCACTTTGGCATTGCCTTGATCCCAACTTGGATCGGTTGAGCTGATCGAAGAGGTACTGATCAGTCCTTCATAGACCTCTAGAAAACTTGGTAATTGCATGGATTCTTCAATTCTCCTATTGACAGACAGAGCACAAAAATGTAAAACACATATTAAATCATATTTAATGAATAAAAAATCAAAATAAAGCAAAAATTAAATATGAATAGTCATTTTGAGCCTTAAGTATATGGATGTCATGTAATGCTAAAAACCACGATTATCGGAGCCAGCGGCTACACCGGCGCAGAGTTGGCTTTAATGGTCAACAAACACCCTGAACTCACGCTATCAGGTTTATACGTTTCCGCCAATAGCGTAGATGCAGGAAAGAATATTGCTCAATTGCACGGCAAGCTAGCGGGTGTGATTGATATGCCAGTTTCACCACTGACTGACCCTGAGCAAGTTGCTCAAGTGTCTGATGTGGTCTTTCTGGCAACGGCACATGAAGTGAGCCATGACTTAGCTCCTATCTTCTTAGAGGCGGGATGTCAGGTATTCGATTTATCTGGTGCATTTCGTGTGAAAAGCGAAGGCTTCTACGACACCTTTTATGGCTTCGAACATCAATATAACAACTGGCTAGATAAAGCAGCATACGGCTTAGCAGAGTGGAACCAAGAATCAATAAAAACCACTCCTTTGATTGCAGTGGCAGGTTGCTACCCAACCGCTTCACAGCTTGCAATCAAACCTTTATTAGAACACGCATTACTGGATACCAACCAATGGCCTGTGATTAACGCAACCAGTGGTGTATCAGGTGCAGGGCGTAAAGCTTCCATGGTTAACAGCTTCTGCGAAGTGAGCTTGCAACCTTACGGTGTCTTTAACCATCGTCATCAACCAGAGATTGCTCAGCATTTAGGTTGCGATGTGATTTTTACTCCACACCTAGGCAACTTCAAACGCGGCATTCTTGCCACTATCACGATGAAATTGGCACAAGGTGTGACGGAAGCACAAGTGGTACAAGCGTTTGAACAAGCTTACCAAGGCAAGCCAGCGGTTCGCCTGAAAGGTGACGGTATTCCACGTATTCAGGATGTCGAAAATACGCCTTTTTGTGATATCGGCTGGAAGGTACAAGGCGAACACATCATTGTGATTTCGGCGATCGACAACCTACTTAAAGGTGCATCGAGTCAAGCGATGCAATGTCTCAATATTCATTACGGTTACCCAGAACTGACAGCGTTGCTGTAGTCGTTGAAAGAGGGAAATGCGATGACGCAAACCAATCAAGCTCCTTTAGTCATTAAGCTCGGTGGTGCAGCCCTATCTTGCACTCAAACCTTAAGCCAACTGTTTGGTGCCATTGCGGCTTACCAAAAGTCGGCACAGCGACAAATCGCCATCGTTCATGGCGGTGGCTACCTAGTTGATGAATTGATGGCAAAGCTTCAGCTTGAAACCGTAAAGAAAAACGGCCTTCGCGTAACGCCTTATGAGCAAATTCCTGTGATTGCAGGTGCGCTTGCGGGTACAGCAAACAAATTGCTTCAAGGTCAAGCGATTGCGGATGGTCTAAACGCTGTAGGTCTTAGTCTCGCTGATGGTGGGCTATGTCATGTTGAAGAGCTGGACCCAGAGCTAGGCGCAGTAGGTAAAGCATCACCGGGTGATTCAACCCTATTACAAGCGGTGCTAAACGCAGACGCATTGCCGATCATCAGCTCAATTGGTCTGACTGAAAAAGGTCAGATGATGAATGTGAATGCTGACCAAGCCGCTGTTGCAGTGGCCGGTGCGTTAGATGCGGAGTTAGTACTTCTGTCTGATGTTAGCGGTGTACTCGATGGCAAAGGTCACCTGATCAAAACGCTATCCGAGCAAGAAGCCGATGCATTGATCAAAGGGCAAGTGATCACCGACGGTATGATCGTCAAAGTTAAAGCCGCTTTGGAGGCTGCCAATGATCTTGGTCGTCCTATCGAAGTTGCGACATGGCGTTACCCAGAGAAACTGACCCAGCTATTCGCGGGTGAAAGTATCGGAACGCAGTTTCTGCCGCAATAGAGCAGAAGCAAACCAGTTAAAGAATTGAACATTAGGAAGTGGTTGGCACTGACCGCCGAGAGCAGCGCCAGTTAAGTTTGGAGAAAAAACATGAGCAAAGTGAACGTAAATAAAGTGGTAGTCGCATACTCAGGCGGTCTAGATACTTCAGTAATCATCCCGTGGCTAAAAGAGAACTACGACTGTGAAGTAGTAGCTTTCGTTGCCGATGTTGGTCAAGGTGCAGAGGAGCTAGAAGGTATTGAAGCGAAAGCAAAAGCTTCTGGTGCTTCTGAATGTTACATCGCTGATCTGAAAGAAGAAATGGTAGCGGATTACATTTACCCTACGCTAAAAACCGGTGCTTACTACGAAGGTAAATACTTACTAGGTACATCAATGGCGCGTCCAATCATTGCCAAAGCGCAGGTTGAAGTTGCACGTAAAGTGGGCGCAGACGCTCTGTGCCATGGTTGTACAGGTAAAGGTAATGACCAAGTACGTTTTGAAGGTGCATTTGCAGCGTTAGCACCAGATCTGCATGTTATTGCGCCTTGGCGTGAATGGGATCTAGTGAGCCGTGAAGAGTGCTTAGATTACCTAGCAGAGCGTAACATTCCTTGTTCAGCATCTCTTACTAAGATTTACTCGCGTGATGCGAACGCATGGCACATTTCTACTGAAGGTGGCGTTCTAGAAGATACATGGAACGCGCCAAATGAAGATTGCTGGGCTTGGACTGTAGACCCAGAGCAAGCACCGAATGAAGCAGAAACCGTGACGTTAAAAGTAGCGAAAGGTGAAGTTGTTGAGGTAGACGGTGAAGCGATGACACCATATAACGCGTTGGTTTACCTAAACGAAAAAGGTGCGAAGCACGGTGTTGGTCGTATCGATATCGTAGAAAACCGTCTGGTTGGTATGAAGTCTCGTGGTTGCTACGAAACTCCGGGTGGCACCATCATGATGGAAGCGCTGCGTGCGGTAGAGCAACTTGTGTTGGACAAAGCATCATTTGAATTCCGTGAAGAGCTTGGCTTGAAAGCATCGCACCTTGTTTATGATGGTCGTTGGTTCACGCCGCTATGTAAGTCAATCCTTGCGGCTTCTGAAGAACTCGCGCAAGACGTGAATGGCGAAGTGGTTGTGAAGCTTTACAAAGGCCAAGCAACAGTGACGCAAAAACGTTCGGATAACAGTTTGTACTCTGAAGAGTTTGCTACTTTTGGTGAAGATGAAGTTTACGACCAAAGTCATGCTGAAGGCTTTATCCGTCTTTACTCGCTATCAAGCCGTATTCGTGCGCTGAACAGCCAGAAAAAATAAGCCAATTTAACGCCTTATAAGATAAGAGACCTGCCGCTATTGGCAGGTCTTTTTCGTTTTTGCTGACCTCATTGGCATAAAGATAAAATAACCATGAATAAATATGTAAAAATATTGAATTTCTACTTTATTTTTATCCGTGATTATCGTAACGTTGAGACATAAGAAAAAGTGAGCAAATGACCATCGATTTGGTCAACACTTAATGAAGAACACGTTAGCGTAAGCAATAGTCATCAGGAGAAACGCAATGGCATTATGGGGCGGAAGATTTACCCAAGCGGCAGACACCAGATTTAAAGACTTCAACGATTCATTGCGTTTCGATTACCGATTGGCTGAGCAAGACATCGTAGGCTCAATTGCGTGGTCTAAAGCATTGCTTTCTGTTGACGTGTTATCTGCAGAAGAACAACAAAAGCTTGAGCTGGCACTGAATGAGCTCAAGCTGGAAGTGATGGAAGACCCACATCAAATCTTGCGCTCAGATGCGGAAGATATCCACTCTTGGGTAGAGCAGCAACTGATCAACAAGGTCGGCGACCTAGGTAAAAAGCTACACACGGGCCGTTCTCGTAATGACCAAGTAGCAACCGACCTTAAACTTTGGTGTCGCCAGCAAGGTCAGCAATTGTTAATTGCGCTTGATCGCTTACAAACTCAGATGGTTGGCGTTGCCAAGCAACATCAAGGTACCGTTCTTCCGGGTTACACTCACTTGCAACGTGCTCAACCTGTGACGTTTGCGCACTGGTGTTTGGCTTACGTGGAAATGTTTGAACGTGATTACTCACGTTTGAGTGATGCCCTTAAGCGTTTGGATACTTGTCCGCTTGGATCGGGTGCGCTTGCTGGTACCGCTTATCCAATCGATCGTGAAGAGTTGGCTCATAACCTTGGTTTCCATCGTGCAACACGTAACTCGTTGGACTCTGTATCTGACCGTGACCACGTGATGGAGTTGATGTCTGTGGCGTCTATCTCGATGTTGCACCTATCTCGCTTGGCAGAAGACATGATCTTCTACAACTCGGGTGAGTCTAACTTTATTGAATTAGCCGATACGGTGACGTCAGGTTCTTCTCTGATGCCACAGAAGAAAAACCCAGATGCCCTAGAGCTTATTCGTGGTAAGACAGGCCGTGTATACGGCGCGCTTGCAGGTATGATGATGACAGTGAAAGCGCTGCCGCTGGCTTACAACAAAGACATGCAGGAAGACAAAGAAGGCCTGTTCGATGCACTTGATACATGGAACGACTGCATGGAAATGGCAGCATTGTGTTTCGATGGCATTAAGGTTAATGGCGAGCGTACGTTAGAAGCGGCGAAGCAAGGTTACGCAAACTCAACTGAGCTGGCGGATTACCTAGTGGCGAAAGGCATCCCATTCCGTGAAGCCCACCATATCGTCGGCGTTGCCGTGGTTGGTGCAATTGCCAAAGGCTGCGCGTTAGAAGAGTTGTCGATTGAAGAATTGAAATCCTTCTCGGAAGTGATTGAGGCGGATGTGTATGACATTCTGACCATCGATTCATGTCTTGAGAAACGTTGTGCGCTTGGTGGCGTGTCGCCGCAGCAAGTGGCTTACGCTGTCGACCAAGCAGACAAGCGTCTGTCTCAACGTGATACTTCAGCAGTCAAAGTACGTCCAGCACGTCTGACGGACATCGAGACACTGGAAGGTATGGTGGCTTACTGGGCAAATATGGGCGAGAACTTACCACGCTCACGTAATGAGTTGGTACGTGATATTGGCTCGTTTGCGGTTGCCGAGCACCACGGTGAGGTAACAGGCTGTGCATCTTTGTATGTTTATGACTCAGGGCTAGCAGAGATTCGCTCTCTAGGCATTGAAGCTGGCTGGCAAGGCCAAGGGCAGGGCAGTGCGATAGTGAACTATCTGGTCGAGAAAGCGCGCCAGATGGCTATTAAGAAAGTTTTTGTGCTGACACGTACGCCAGAGTTCTTTATGAAGCAAAGCTTCTTGCCTACGTCGAAGTCATTGCTGCCTGAGAAAGTACTGAAAGATTGCGATCAGTGTCCACGTCAGCATGCATGTGATGAAGTTGCACTGGAGATCAACTTGTTCGAACAATTGATCCAGAAAAGTAACGTAGCCTAGGTTGATGATTCTATTAGTATTTAAGAAAATACTAAAAAAAATCAGAAAAAAATTTGGAACCTTTGAGAGGAAGCCCGGTCTATTAAAGTACCACTGCTTTTTCTTAGAAGAATCTAAGAGAGCCCCAAGACCGGTATTGGTCTTGGGGCTTTTTTCTATCTGTCGTTTGAGCGATGATCATTCTTACTTTGTTTGTTGCGACGACGCTGCCACGGCAAAATCACGAAGCGCATCCAAAGGTGCAAAAACAGCAAACCATTAAATGCAAATCCGGCAAAGATCAGTGCGATCGACTCTATGCTTTGCGGATCATCTTTAAACGCAAACCACCACACGATCCAACATAAGACGGAAAGTACCGTCAGTTGATCCATGCATCGTTGACAACGCCCAATTTTTTTCCAAAACCAATGTTCTTTACAGCTACGGCAAGCCATCGCTTTATCCATACTATCTATTTGTTCTGATTATAACCTTAACTCAAGTTGGAGAGTGCTTTTGCTCCTCTTTCCGAACGAGTACATCTCACCAAAAATGGAAAGTTAGCTTGGTAAAAAATGTGTAGCACGTAATTGGTGTATGGTGCGCTGTCAGCCAGACAATAGGAAAATGATAATGTCGACAGAACTTAAAGTAGCACTAGGCCTTGCTGGTGGTTTCTTCACAATTGGCTTTACCGCTATTGTGCTTGTTAGCCGTTACGCAATGATGACTGCATAATCGCCACTCTATTGATTCTTGAATTGATAAAGCTGGAATAAGAAAGCCTCGTGTAAACGAGGCTTTTTGTTTATTGGCGGGAGGTAAAGCGTGAGCCTTAGCAACCAGGACCACAATCAAGACAATGTTTGATCATCTCTGGACCTAAGTGAAGCTTCGCATTCAAATCTCGTAGTGCGGTACGAACGCCTTCTTCAATCACTGGGTGATAAAACGGCATATCCAACATCTCAGAAACCGTCATCTTATTCTGATGTGCCCAAGCGAGTAGGTGTGCTAAATGCTCGGCATTTGGTCCCATCATTTCAGCTCCCAAGAAGCGGCCAGTACCTTGCTCTCCGTAGACATGTAACATGCCTTTGTTACGAAGCATGACACGAGAGCGGCCTTGGTTTTCAAATGAGACTTCACCGGTTGCGAAGCAGCCACAGGTGCCTAAACGCGTCTCTAGTTGCTTGAAGGTCTCTCCTACCATCGCAATCTGTGGGTCTGAGAAAACGGCAGAGATCGATGAGCGACGTAGACCTGCACGAATATCAGGGAAACGACCTGCGTTGTCACCGGCAATACGACCTTGGTCTGCCGCTTCGTGTAGCAATGGAATTTGGTTACTTGCATCACCTGCGATGAAGATGCTCTCTACCGAAGTTTGCAATGTATAGTGATCCGCCGTTGGTACGCCGCGCTCATCCAGTGCCACATTAGTGTTTTCAATCGACAACTTGTCGACATTCGGGCGACGACCAGTTGCTGCCAATACGTAATCAACAATAAAGGTTTCTAGTTCACCATCGTGGTTGATGAACTTGATTTCAACTTTATCCTCTTCGCTGTTGTCTGATGAAGCAATGCGTTTCATGCTTTCGACTTTTACATCGGCATCAAGGTAAAACTCTTCTTTGAAGGCTTTATCGGCGTACGCCATCACTTCAGGATCGGTCAATGGTCCTACTTGACCACCAAGACCAAATAGCTTCACATTTACACCTAAACGATGCAGTGCTTGACCTAATTCAAGACCAATCACACCAGGGCCAAATACGGCAACAGATTCTGGCAAGTCATCCCAATCGAATACATCATCGTTAATTACTAAGCGGTCGCCGAGTTCATTCCATACAGCAGGGTATGCTGGACGCGAGCCTGTTGCGATCACAATACGTTTAGCTGTGATTTGAGTGTGGTCATCAACGATTAACGTGTTGTCGGTGGCAAACTTAGCATAACCCGACACTTTATCTTCAGCAGGGATCTCATCGACGCCTTCCAACACAAAGCCAACAAAGCGGTCACGTTCACGCTTTACTCGATCCATTACTTCACGACCGTTAATGTAAATCTCGCCTTGTGGGTGTACACCAAATCCCGGTGCTTTCTCGATCTGGTGTACGCTTTCTGCTGCGGCGATTAATAGCTTCGATGGCATGCATCCGACACGAGCACATGTTGTGCCGTAAGGACCACCTTCAATCATCACAACACTGTCTGTGTGTGCTTTTGCTGCGCGGTAGGCGCCAAGACCTGCAGTACCACCACCAATAATTGCTACGTCAACATTTAACTGTTTCATAATGGATTCTCGTTTTTCCCAAACGCAGTTGAAGTGACTAAGTTTGGATGAGTGAATTTGAGTTCATTAATCTTGATAACTGGTCGAACGGTGAAGACAACCAGTTATCAAGACTAAGCATAGGAAGTGATTGAGAGGGATGGTCTCCCGGGCGAGGGATGCTCCGGGAGACCTAGGGCTGAGTTCTGGACAGCGAGATTGCCAACCCAAGCCCATTAGGCAAACTATTAACCTAGGTAAGCTTCTAGCTCTTCGCTACCGCCGATGTGTTTACCACCGATGAAGACTTGAGGAACCGTTGTGCGACCAGAGATTGCACGTAGGCTGACTGTTGTTGCATCTTTACCCAGAATCACTTCTTCATATTGAAGACCGTGGTCAATCAGATTTTGTTTCGCCTTCATGCAGAAAGGACAACCTGGCTTGGTGAACACAGTGATAGATTCTTGAGTTTTGTACTCAGGTGCTACGTAGTTCATCATTGTGTCTGCGTCAGAAACTTTGAACGGGTCGCCTGGCTCGTTTGGTTCGATGAACATTTTCTCAACCACGCCGTTTTTCACTAGCATGCTGTAACGCCATGAACGTTTGCCGAAGCCGATGTCGTTTTTGTCCACTAGCATACCCATGCCGTCTGTGAACTCACCGTTACCATCTGGAATGAAAGTGATGTTTTCTGCTTCTTGGTCAGCTTTCCATGCGTTCATTACAAACGTATCGTTCACTGACACACATAGAATTTCATCCACGCCGTGTTCTTTAAATACTGAGAACAACTCGTTGTAACGAGGTAGGTGGCTCGACGAACACGTCGGAGTAAACGCACCTGGCAAGCTGAATACGATAACCGTTCTGTCTTTAAACAGCTCATCCGTGGTTACGTTCACCCATGCGTCACCTTTACGAGTCGGAAAAGTAACTTGTGGTACAGCTTGACCTTCTTTTGATGCAAACATGATGATTTCCTTTTTAAATTTATGAAATAATTCGTTTTCGAGCTTAGCGTTATTTGTCGCTCAGTTTCGTTTTGTTGAGCTCATTATTGAAAAAAAACTTTGATAGCTCTAATCGTTTAATGCTATGGTTTTGATAGATTATTTCTATCGCCAAACAAGAAGCGAATCGTACGTATGAATATCCGAGATTTTGAGTACTTGGTGGCGCTTGCGGAGCACAAGCATTTTCGAAAAGCAGCGGAAGCCTGTTTTGTTAGCCAACCAACCTTGAGTGGTCAGATTCGTAAACTAGAAGATGAACTGGGCACGGCATTACTAGAAAGAAGCAGCCGTCGAGTGCTGTTTACCGATTCTGGTTTGCAGTTGGTGGAGCAAGCAAAACGCATCTTAAGTGAAGTAAAAACCTTCAAAGATATGGCGAGTGGCCAAAGTGGTGCCATGACGGGACCAATGCATATTGGCTTTATCCCGACCGTTGGGCCTTACTTGTTACCTAAGATCGTTCCTCGATTAAAAGAAGAGTTTCCTGAATTGGAACTGTTTCTGCATGAGGCTCAAACCCATCAATTGGTTCGTCAGCTAGAAGAAGGCAAACTAGATTGTCTAGTATTAGCTTCTGTTGATGAGACAGCGCCTTTCAAAGAGATTGAAGTCTACAATGAACCATTGAGCGTTGCTGTACCTTGCGACCATGAATGGGCAGGCTTAGATCATATCGATATGCTGGATCTTAATGGTCGAACCGTATTGGCGTTAGGTGATGGCCATTGTTTGCGTGACCAAGCTCTGGGGTTCTGCTTTGCTGCTGGAGCCAAAGACGACGAGCGTTTCAAAGCGACCAGTCTAGAGACGCTGCGTAACATGGTAGCTGCTGGCGCTGGTATTACGTTGCTGCCAGAGTTATCTGTGCCGCATGAGAAGAAAAAAGATGGCGTATGTTACGTTCCAGCTGTGAACCCTACGCCTTCTCGCAGTATTGTTTTAGTTTACCGTCCCGGTTCACCACTGCGTGCTCGCTTCGAAGCGTTGGCTTCGACAATTAAAAGTATTCTGGAAGCGAAACAAAACTCTATTGCAGCTTAAGTCTCTGCTTAAATCAGATAATCCAGATAAACAAAAGGGAGCTCAATGGCCTGTCTCTTATACACAAATCCCCAAGCTTGTAGCTTGGGGATTTTTTTTGAACTCTTTAACGTGTGTGCGATCTGATCACTTACTATTCCTCACTGAAACACTAAGATGACATATTCAGACGCTAAACTTTGGGCACAAGAACAAT
>NZ_JATABF010000061.1:0-21413 GCF_036533715.1 Vibrio sp. M260121
GGGCGTACAAAAATCTCGCTAAATTAGGCGGTTGGAAAGATACCAAGAGGACGGGTAGAGCTTCAATAAAGGTGCTTTGGGAAGGATGGTTTAAACTGCAAACCATCCTTGAAGGCTACGAACTCGCAATGTCTTTTGATCACTAGACTTGTGATCAAGAGACAGGCCAATGTGCTCCCTTTGTGTTTTTAGGTTTGAGATTCTTATCGCTGGTACAACGTGAGGAATGCCGCCACGGCTTTTTGTGTATGCGAATCCAATTCTGCGTCGCTTAAGAAATCAAAGCCCATCAGTGCCATATTCTGGTAATCCATTTTGATCAGCGCGAGTAGCTGACCACAGGCTAGATCGGCATCGTCGATGTGAAGCTGCTGGCTAATGGTGTCGGTTTTTAAAAACTCAATTAAGTATTGGTGAATACGCTGCGGTCCGGTTTGCCAAAACTGATTTGGAACCGAGTCATGTTTATTAAAATCAGCAGACACGATGCGATAAAGCGATAAGATTGGGTTAGAGCAAATGCCACGTAGATACTTTTTGGCGAAGTCTTCTAAGGTATCTCTTAGTGGTTCATTCTGTTTATCTGCAAGTTGGAAAACGGACTCTAGGCTGCTCTTGGTGTTATGTGCAAGCACTTCAACAAACAACCCTTCTTTGTTGGAAAAGTAACGATAAAGGGTCTGTTTTGAACCACCACAAATTGAAACGATTTGATCGAGTGACGTGTCCTTGTAACCCTGTTCAATAAACAGTTCGGTCGCTACTTCGATGATTCGAGTTCTTTTCTTTTCAGTAGATGCGCGCATAACTAAATCAACCTAAATAAAACTGTTCAGTACAGTATCATTATTGCCGTCGAGACACACCGCTTTTCCGTGTTTAACGCTTCTTCATTGACCAAAATTAAAAAAGGCGACACGAGGCCGCCTTTGGAATCAGATTGGTTACGTTAACGTCGGTAGTACAACGAAATACGGTTGCCGTTAATCTCTTGCACGATAAATGGAATCTCGTAAATATCGCTCAGCACTTCGGCATCAATCACTTCTTCAACCAAGCCCGCTTTGATGACTTCACCAAGTTTCATCGCCACGATGTGGTCGGAATAACAAGACGCAAAGTTGATGTCGTGAATCACGATCACTACGGCTTTTTTCTTCATTTCCGCAAGCTTGCGTAGCGTACTCATGATGTCAACGGAGTGCTTGATGTCGAGGTTATTTAGCGGCTCATCCAAGAAGATGTAGTCGGTATCTTGCGCCACCACCATAGCAATAAACGCCATTTGACGCTGACCGCCAGACAGTTGGTCGATAAAGCGATCTTTCAAATGGTCGATTTCCAGATGCTGCATTGATTCATCAATGATGCGGTGATCTTCTTCTGTCAGACGACCTTGCGAGTACGGGAAGCGACCAAACGCCACCAAGTCACGCACCGTAAAGCGCATGTTGATGTTGTTTGACTGGCGCAGCACTGATAGGCGCTTTGCCAAGTCTTCCGTGTTCCATTGGTCAAGCGGCTTATCACCAATCACGACGCTACCAGCATCGCTTTCTGTTAGTCGGCTCGCCATAGATAGCAGGGTACTTTTACCTGCACCGTTAGGACCAATAATGCTGGTGACTTTACCAAGTGGAAAAAGGGCATCGGCGTTTTTTACCACGTATTTTTCGTTGTATTTTTTGCTAAGACCTTGAATACGGATCATGTGATAAACCCTTAATCGAATTTGTTTTTCATAAGCAGAAGCAAGAAGTAGCCGCCGCCGATAAAGTTGATGATAACGCTGATGGTGGTGTCGAAATCGAACAGGTTTTCAACCACCCATTGACCGCCAGACAGCAGTACAACTGACAGTACTGAGCTTGCGACAATCAATAAGCGATGCTGATAGCCAGTGAAGATTTGGCGAGTCAGAGCCACGACAATCAGACCAAAGAACAAGATTGGACCAATCAATGCGGTCGAGATAGACACCATCAAAGTGATGATGAACATGACTTGCATGGTCAGTTTGTGGGTATCCACACCGAGGCTTTTCGCGTTATCGACACCAAGCCACATTACGTCTAATTTGTGGGCAATACGCATTAGGTACGCGCCACACAGCAGCATCGGAACTACACACCAGTACACCAATTCACTGTTGATATTGTTGAAGCTCGCGAACATGGAACTTTGGATGAAGGTGAACTCATCTGGGGCGGTGATCATGGTGAAGAAACCAGTGACACTGTTGAACAAGCTACTCAACACGATACCAATCAACAAAAGGGTGAAGATATTGCGCTGACGACCACGAAAGTAGAAGCTGAACAAGGTCATCGCACACACAATCATGATGCCAGTCGACAACACGAAGTTGAGTTTGCTGTTGATGACCAAAGCACTCAAGCCCCCAAACATCACAACAAGCAGCACTTGAGTCATCACGTACATGGAATCGAAACCCAGAATCGAAGGGGTGAGGATTCGGTTGTTGGTGATGGTCTGGAAAATCAATGACGAAGACGCAATCGCCATTGCTGCCAAGACAATCGCCAGTACTTTCGGGATGCGGCGTGACAAGAAGAACTGGTAGTTATCTGGCGTTAAGCCCTTGCCGATGAACACCGCACAAATCAAAACCGCCGCGATTGCCAGCAGCGTTACTTTCATAGAATCACGCATTCGATTTGTCTCTCAGAACTAGGTAAATGAAGATTGAGCCACCCAAGATGCTGATGATCATCGAAATTGGAATCTCGTAAGGGAAGATAATGAGTCGACCTAGAATGTCGCAAGTAAGCACCAAAATCACACCTGCGTATGCGGTCCAAGGCAAGTTACGACGCATGTTGTCACCAATGAACAGCGACACAAGGTTTGGCACTATAAGCCCAAGAAACGGAATCATCCCGACGATCATTACCACCGATGACGACAGTACAGCCACAAGTATCACACCAACCAGAACGATGCGTTGATAGTTCAAACCAATGTTTTTTGCAAAGCTTTCACCCACACTTGCCGCGCTAAAGCGGTTAGCGTAAGCGTAAGCCAGAATCGAGACCGGCAGAGCGAGATACAAGAACTCGTAGTTACCGCGCAATACCGATGCGAAGTTAGCCACCGTCCAAGAACCGAGGGTCTGTACTAGGTCGTATTTGTAAGCAATAAAGGTGGTCATGGACGACACCACGTTGCCATACATGATGCCGATCAGCGGGACGAGTACGGTGTTCTTAAACTTCAAACGTTGTAAGAAGCGCACGAAGATCACCGTACCAATCACAGAAAACGCGAAGATGGTGATCAGGTGTACCCAACTGCTCATGTCTGCAAACAGAATCAGGGCGACGATGTAGCCGAACATCGCCCAATCGACGGTACCCGTAGTAGATGGGGCGGCAAAGCGGTTTTGCACGATCTGCTGCATGATCAAACCAGCGATACTCAAGCCTGCTCCGGCTAAGACGATGGCAAGCAAGCGGGGTAAGCGACTAACCAGCAAGATGTTCAAACTGTGGCTGTCACCAGCCAAAATCTGCGAGAGTGAAACGTTCGCCACCCCAACCAGCAAAGAGGCGCAGGCGAGTACGACGAGCAATAAAAAAGCCAAGATATGATGTAATTTCATGGTGTATTTATAGGGTGATAAAAACAACAATGACCTTTCGCACCGTGAAGTAGGAAAGGTCATCGATTAGAGTGAGCAGGAACCTAATCTATTAGTTAGCAATGACTTGGTTCAGCTCTTTAATCATGGTTTGCGTCGATTGGTAGCCACCTGCGGTTAAGTACCAAGCTGCTGGGTCCATAAACAGCACGCGGTTGTTTTTCGCCGCTGGTGTCGACTTCACGAGATCGTTGTCGAACAACTGTTTTGCTTTACCACTGCTCTGACCGATGGCTTGTTCGCGGTCAAGGATAAGCAGTACTTCAGGTTGGGCATCAGCGATGTATTCGAATGAAATCAGGTTGCCGTGAGTGCGTGGTACAGATTTCACGTTTTCAGAAGTCGAAGTCGCGAAGCCTGCTTCTTCATACACGAATGAGAAACGGCTGTTGGTGCCAAACATTGCCAAGCTGTTACCACTGTTTGAGACCGTCAGTGCGCGTCGTGGTTGTTCTTCTACTTTTGCGTGAAGATGGTCGATTTGCTCTTGAACGTCTTCGATTAACTGCTCAGCTTGTTCTTCTTTGTCGAAGATGTCACCCAGCGTGCGCCAGTGTTCTTGGGTTGTTTTCCAGTAGTCGGTGGTGTCGATACGGAACATGTAAGTTGGTGCGATGTCGCTCAGATCTTTATAGATATCTGCCATGCGACCTTCTGCGATGATCAGGTCTGGCTTGAGCATAAACAGCGTCTCGAAGTTCACTTCTTTTACGCTACCCGTATTCACAAACGAGTCGATTTGGAATTTTTCTAGTGATTTTGGCAACAGTGTTTTTGGCATGCCGACAGGTGTTACACCCAAAGCATCGATGTAGTCTAAACTGCCGTAGCCTAGAACAACGACGCGTTGTGGAACGCCATCAATGTCTACTGTGCCCAAGCTGTGTTGGTAGGTTTTAGCCATTGCCCCGATAGGAGCCAATGCAAGCAGCAAAGCTCCCGTTGCTACGCGAAGAGAAGTTTTACCCAACATAATGATTTCCAAAAGGTGCGATGCAATCTCGCATTAGTGCCTTAAAAAACAAATAGTGCTTTAAAAAATAAAGCGCGAGATTAGTTGTAAAGCGGTATAACTAATTTGATTAAAATCAAATAAGAATGATTATTGATTGCAGACACATTAGCAGATAGTCTATATGCAGCAACAGAATTAGCGGAATAGTGAGTATTCAAAAAATGAATTTAGCTCAAGTCGACTTGAACTTATTGTTTATTCTCAAACACCTACTTGAAGAGAAGCATGTTTCCAACACAGCGGTATCGCTCAATATGAGCCAACCATCGGTGAGCCGCTCTTTACAAAAACTCAGAAACTTGTTCAACGATGAGCTGTTAGTACGTACTGCACACGGCTACGAATTGACCCCAAAAGCCGAAGTGATCAAGCAAGATTTGAACACCGTTCTAACCGGGCTAGAAAAGCTGATGTACGGTCAGTCATTTGTACCTGAAAAGAGTAACGGGACGATCCGTTTTTACGGCTTGGTTCCACAGGTAATTTTCTTACTGCCACCGATTGTTTCGCGTATCCGTGAAGAAGCGCCGAACATGATTGTCGATATCGACTCCATCCCGAAGCGCCATTTCGATGCACTGATTGCAGGGGATGTACATTTTGTGCTCTCAACCGCCGAGCCGCCTAGCTCTGAGCAGAATTTGTACCGCATGAAAATTGCCAATCGCGACTACCGATTCCTGATGAGCGAAACCCATCCGCTTGCGCATGTTGAAGAGCTGACGGTAGAGATGCTGCTCGATTGCAATTTCGGTCAAATCTCACTTCAAGGAGGCAAAACGCTGTCGATTTATCATCGTTTTGTCGAGCTTGGTGTGGTGGATAAAAAGCGTCAATTATCGATTCCTGTCCAGCTTTCAAACTTCAATGCTGCACCAGCGATCGCAGAACAAACAGATGTGATTTTTCACTTGCCAACGCCCTTTGCGGAAGACGCTTGTCAGGGCAGAAAATTGATTACTAAAACCGTACCGAAAGCGATTCGAATGGACAGTGAATCGGTCTATTTGTACTGGCATAAGCGCTATCATAACGACCCGATGTGTAATTGGGTTAAGTCATTATTTAAAGAAATATATGGCTCAACTGAGAGTGAATGGTAAAGGAATTCATTATTCACATTTGACATAATCGTAATAACTTCGGCAAATGCTCGGTTGCTTGTCTTCGTTAAATAAAGGCTATTTAATGCGAACCATTATCATTATAAGTTCCATTAAAGTTTATAGGTTTTTACCATGTCGAAGACGACTCCGTTTGCGCCAAAACCATTAGCAGTGGTGATCGGTGCGCTATGTACTTCTTTTTCTGTCTTTGCTGATACAACGCCAATCGAAGCTGATGAGCAGCTTGTTGTAACAGCAACTCGTACCCAGATGGAGCTGAAAGACGCACCAGCTTCTATGTCGGTGATCACTGCTGAAGATATCGAAAACGATCCGGGCATCACGCTGGCAGACATCGTGTCTAATGCAACCAGCGTGGAGTCAGACTTCGACAGCACACGTGCCGGTCGTCAGCAAATTTCTATCCGTGGTATGGATTCTAAGTACACATTGATCATGGTAAATGGTCGTCGCATGAGTTCAGCAAGTGCGATTGTACGTGGTAACGACTTTGATCTTTCTGCGATCCCAATGGATTCAATTGAGCGAGTAGAGATCATCCGTGGTCCTATGTCGGCGCTTTATGGTTTAGACGGCATGGGCGGTACGATTAACATTATCACCAAGTCGCCAGACAACGATTGGAGCTCACAGCTTAGCCTAGATAACACATCGCCGAATGATGGCAATGGCGGTCAAGAATACACCGTAGGTTTGACTACATCTGGCGCTCTGATTGACGACACACTATTTGCTCGTTTTTCGGTTTCTCAAACTAGCCGCAATGCATGGCAGCCGTACACAGGAATTAAGAGCGTGAAAGGTCAAGATTACGACCGTTCAGAAATTACTGCTCTTGAAGGTCGTGACAGTTTAGCGATGTTCGGTACACTTTCTTGGCATTTGGCTGATAACCAATTCATCGATTTAGATCTTGGTTACAGCGATGATGAACGTGATACGGCGGCTGAAAGTGCAACGACTGTGCTTTACTCTGAATCTCGCGTTAAACGTAACAGCCAAGCGTTATCGCACACTGGGTTTTGGTCTTGGGGTGATACGCAAGTTCGTTACTCACGTGAAAACGTAGAGAACATTGAAGCGGCAAACGATGGTGCTGATTCAATTGAAGAGCTGACACAAATCTTTGAGGCGTCAGCAACGACTTATCTAGGTGAAAGCCACACAGTAACCTTTGGTGTGGATTACCAAACTAGCCAACTTACGAACCCTGAGCATATTAAGGGCAACAAAGCAGATGCATACCAAGGTGCCGTATTCGTTCAAGACCAATGGGAAATGACCGATACGTTGACGGCAACGGTTGGTGGTCGTTTGGATAAGCACGAACACTACGGTGAAGAGTTCAGTCCGCGTGTGTACCTAGTACATCAAACAACGGATGATTTGGTATTGAAAGGTGGTGTGGGTAAAGCGTTTAAAGCACCAACCATGACGCAAAACCATCCAGACTTCTCGATGAACAGCTGTAAGGGCAACTGTAACATCGTAGGTAACGAAGATCTGGAAGCAGAAACCAGCGTTAACTATGAGTTCTCGGCATTGTACAGCGGTCGTAACTGGAACCTAGAAGGTGCGGTATTCCGTAACGAAATCGAAAACCTAATCGAACAGACAGACATCTTCTGTGAAGTCGGTACGTGGTCGAGCGCAGTAATGAGCTGTATTGATGACAATGGCGACCCTATCGATCGTGAACTGTCTAACCCGTACAAGTCTTACCAAAACGTATCGAAAGCCGTTATCCAAGGTGTGGAGCTAACCGGTAGCATTCAGTTCAATGAGCAATGGGCGATGTCAGGTAACTACACTTACTTAGACACCGAAGATAAGTCGACAGGTGAAGAGCTGAACGAGCGTTACAAGCACTCTGCATTTGCTCGCCTAAACTGGTACCCAACTCAAGATTTGAACCTGTTTGCGAGCGCACGCTACCGTGGCGACCGTAAGATTGATTCTCAGCTAACGCAAGACGCTTACACCACGATGGATTTAGGTACGGTTTACCATGTGAATGACGCACTACGTATTCGTGCGGGTATCACCAACCTAACCGATGAAAGCGTATCAAGAGAGCTAGAAAACATCGGTTATGTTGAAGCACCGCGTACTTACTATGTTGGTATGACGGCGGATTTCTAAGCTTTGGTAGGATATTAATTTGAAGATAAGGCGTTGCAGTAATCTCTGTAACGCCTTTTTGTTTATCTTGCTGATTATTGCTCTGAAGGTTGCTCAGTGGCAAAGCCTCGCAAAACATTGGTCAGTGTAATGAGCGCGAAGACCACGATTACTAATGACAGATGCCACGCTTGGCTTAATCCGAGCTGCACCAATGCCATACTCACAATGGATGACACCACCATTTGGCCGCCGCCCGACATCGCTGCAGCTGCCCCTGCTTGTTTCTTATAGGGTTGCATTACCATGGCTTGAGCACAAGGTAGAGCGATAGCATTGCCTAAAATCATCAACAGCTGGCCTAGCATTAAATACAACGGCTCAACAGGGCAGAAGAACAGCCACGCTGCGGAACTTACATGCAGGATTGGTGTGACCAATAGCATCTTCTTCGTGCCGATGATTGGGCGCACACGGTTACAGATACTGGTTCCGCAGATCATGCCGAACGCCGGAATCAGTGCCCACATCGCGTATTGATCGGATGTCATACCAATTTGGTTTTGCATGATAAAAGGCATTACCGAAACGGTGGTGATCATCAAGCTGAAGTTAAGCCAACCAATACTAGCAAAGCTCATAAAGTAACGAGATGTCAGCAGATCACGATATTGCAGCAGCATTTTCTTTGGTGATGGCAACGCAGAGGTTTGTGTGATGGTTTCTTGGAAGCGAAATACGATCACAGTCCAAGCCAACAATACGTAACCCAACAGCGAGATAAACACCATAGTCCAGCCGAAGTGGGCGTTAATGAAACCACCAATAACAGGAGCAACTAACGGTGTGATAGAGGCCGCCATCGCAATATAGGACAAAGCGACAGGGAGCTCAGGACCATTAAAGCGATCACGAGTAGACGCTCGGGCTAACACCGCGCAACAACCTGTACCTAAACCTTGCAGAAAACGACCTGCTACCATGCCAGTGAAAGTGTGGCTTAGGAAGATGATCATCAATAGGCCGAGCATAGCAATCAACAAGCCAGCTAACAGCACCTTTTTGCGACCTAACGCATCAGATACCGGGCCATAGATAAACTGAGACGGGCCAAAACCAAGTAAGTAAACACTGACTAACAGCTGAGCTTGGTCGAGGGAAATATCGAAATCTTTCGCGATCCAAGGAAGAGATGGGAACACCAAGCCCATACTGAGCTGACCAACACTGATGATAAGACACGCCAGCAAGATGGTTTTAAATTCAATCGGTCGACTCATGATTTTTCACCATCGCCACGGCGGCGCAGGCTTCCTTCCTCGTCAAATTCATTCAGTTTGGCTTTCACACGTTTGACCGTCGATAAGCTGACTTCGCATTGTTCTGCGACGCTTTGTAGCGTATTGCCTTCCAGAAGCAAGGTCGCAATGTGCTGATGTTTTGCTTTGTCCGCCGGACGACCTCGGAACTTCTGTTTCCACATCTCAGGGTTGTCTTTAAGTGCTTTACGGCCTTGTGCTGCGGCAAATAGACGGTGTTGAGTTTGTACTTGCCCATAACCAGAAAGCAGAGAGAGTAATGTTTGGGTTTGAACTGAACCTGGCTCAAATGTTAGTGGCTCACAAACGGTTTTGAGGGTGACGCCTTTATCAAGCAGTGTCTGAATTGTGCTCAATGCTTGGCTGAAATCGCGGCCAAAGGCGGTTAGCCACCAAAGCACCACCGTGTCACCGGGTTGAGTGGCGTTTAAGAGTTGTTGAAAGGCTTGTCGCTCGGCTGGTGGTGTGCAGCCGCGTACTTTGTCTTCAAGGATTGCCGCCTCTGGAGCACTGGATTTCAGGGCTTCAAGTTGCTCGGGATAAGCTTGGTTTTTGGGTGAGCGGCGCGTATAGATAAAGGTATTCATGGTCGTAAAGTGCCTCTTATGAATGGCTCATATACTGTAATGGTTCATAAATATACATTGGTTCATTAATTCTTACAACACCAAATGAGCCGTTGGTTCGAAATCTTAGAAGTAGAAGTAGAAGTAGAAGTAAGGGATAAGAGACAGAAGAAATGAGGAAATTAAAAAAGCCAACCGCTTGGGTTGGCTTCTCTGGGATTAGGCTTTGGTTGTGCTGCGCTCTATCAATTTGACTGGTACCATCATCTTCACCAAGCTGCTGTTTTTATTGTTGATTTGATCAACGATAATTTTCACACACTCACGCGCTAGACGACGGAAGTCTTGGCGGAAAGTAGTCAGTTGGTAGCTCAACCATTCCGTTTGTGGGATGTTGTCGAAGCCGATGACTTTCAGATCTTGTGGGATACGAATACCACACTCAATACGTGCAATGTCCATTACCGCCATTGCAAGGTTGTCGGTTGCACAGAACACGGCTTCTGGACGATTCTTATCGGCCAGCATAGCACGGACTTTATCCAGCGAACTTGCGTAGTCGTAGCTCGCTTCAATGATGCGTGGTGTTTTACCCGTTAAGTCTTCGAACTCAGAGCTGAAGCCACTTTGACGCTCGTCGTTGGTAAAGGTTGGTACTTCACCCGTCAGGTAAACCGCGTTTTTTACCCCACTTTCGTGCAGCAGTTGTGCCGCTTGTTGGCCAGCTTCGTAGTTGTCACTGATAACGTAACTGCTCTTAGTGCCTTCTACGACGCGTGCATACTGAACGATAGGGATATTGAACTCTTCACACTCTTCATACAGTGATTTGTTGAAGGTAGCGGAAGCGGCAATGACACCATCTACACGGTATTGGAAGATGTTCGGGATTGAGTGGTTGTCTTCATCATCGACTTGCCATGGAATCAACACCGCTGAGTAGCCTTGCTTCTGCAATTCACTTGAAATCAATTGAAGTGTTTTCATGTGGATAGGGTAGTCCGCATCAGGGAATACCAAACCGATCAACTTAGATTCGTTGGTGGTCAAGCTACGTGCAAAAGCGTTTGGACGGTAGTTTAGGGCTTTCGCGGCTTCGAAGACCTTTTGCTTGGTCTTTTCAGATACTGAGCTGCCCGGAACAAACACACGCGATACAGTAGATTGAGAAACGCCAGCCAGTTTGGCAACGTCCTTCGATGTTACGGTTTGTTTTGCAGGATTCATGTGAGTGGATTCATAAGTCAGTTTAACTGTGACTAGGTTAACACAAATAGGTACGTAGTCATAAAGAGAAATAAGCAAGATTTAAGTAAATAAAGGGTTAGATTGTCTTTGGTGGCGCAATTTGGGTAGTACCCAAGTCACATTTCATGTTTTGCATACGAAAAAAGCCTTACCCAAAAAAGGTAAGGCTTACTCTTATTTCCCATTTCCACTAAATCGAATAAGTTACGTAACCGGAATAACTTATCTCGTGGTTATCAGAAGTAGTAGCGAATACCTGCCGCGAATTGATCATCACGGTTTTCGAATTTGCTGCCATCGTACTGATCTTTACCTAGGTCGAACTGGTATTCAGTCCAAACTAGGAATTTGTTCTTCTGGAAGTGGTATTCAAGACCAGGGATCAGCAAGTTACGCTCGTAGCCTTGTGTCTCGTCACCACGATCTTCCATGTAGTTGTAGTTCAACGTTGGGCGTAGGCCGTTGTCGAAGTAGTAGTAAGTGTAGATTTCGCCACCTAGGGTATCGAACATCACGTCCGTACCGCCCTGACTCACTGCTTCCCAGTTTTCGCCAACGTGGAAAGTCGCACCCGCGTAGAAGCCACCGTTGCTGTAGTTTGCGCCCAATAGCATGATGCGCATGTTGTCGCCGTTTTCTACGCCAACTACGCTTGCGTCTAGATCCGCAACTTCATTTTGATGGTAAGCCGCACCAAGTGTTACGCCATCAACCGGTTTGTAAGTGATCGACGCACCCATGCCGTTTTTCAATGAGGCTGTCGCATTGCTTGCTAGAGCAACATCTTCACGCGTGGTTTGGTAAGTAAAGCCGTAGCTCACTTTTTCATTGATTGAATTACGGTACGTGATTGAGTTTTCTGCACGACCAGCACCGGATGCGATACCCCAGTCAGCTAGGTTGTAAACACCTGAGCCACGAGTACCGAATACACGACCTAAATCGGTGTACCATGCTACGTCGTAGAAGGTAGACCACTGCTTAGTACCCGCAGCAATCTTGCCGTATTTTTCGTGATCAACACCTGCGTATAGCAAGCGGTCGTAAATGTTGTCGCCGTTCGCGCCAGAGTTGTAGCCCCATTCCGCGTGACCGAAACCAGTCCAGCCGTTATCCAGACCCATTTGGCCTTTCAAACCGAAACGTGAGCTGCCGCTGTTCCATTCGCCGTTGTCATCACCGCCACGGTCTTGGTAGCGAAGATCGAAACGGCCATCGATGGTTAGGCTGTCGCCAGCGTCATTAACAAAAGTGTGTGCAGCAAAGGCTGAGCTAGAAGTAAGCGCTGCTAAAATCACTGCAGAAAGGGTCGACTTTTTCATCATCAATCTCATTATTCAGGGCGCAGAAAGCCACCGTGCGTTCATGCCCGTTTTGAATAAGGGTTCTATCTTGAGGTTGTGCCCCATCCTTGAGGCACGAGTTGGGAGCATGTCGCCTGAACCGAGAGGGGATTCAGGCAACATAAAGGCGGGTTGACAATCCGCCCCTAGGACTTCTTACAGAGAAGGGTTTAGGATCTGTTGAGTACGCTCGAACACGTCTAGACCTTGCTGTTTTAGCCAGTAAGGAAGGTCGATCAGTACCCAGTTCTCAGATAGCTTGTCGCCGTCACGGTAGTAAACGTCAACCACTTGCATGTCTGCACGTACTTCACCACCTGTCATACCTAGGAAACCACCGATTGGCGTGTTAGATAGGTTTGGCCAGCCGAAGAAACAAGAGAAGTTACCTTCTGCGAAACGACATACGTGGCCGTTAAACTTCTTGTCTTTTAGGTTGTTACGGAACGGCAATTGGTGCTGCTGTTGGTAACGAGGAATTGTGTAAGACGCACCGATACCACATGGACCGTACCAGATCATGTCTTTAGACCAGCTCTTCTCAAGAACTTCTGGTGGGCAACCCATTGCGCCGCTGTCGTTTAGTGCAGATAGGTCATCAACCATCTTGTTCACTAGTGCTAGTGTTGCTACGCCTTCTTCTGGTGCTGCGTCTTCGAACAATAGACCGTCGTGGTTACGAGGACCAGGGTATACAAAGTGCTTACCTGTTGATGGTGGTAGTGGGTAACAATCCGCTTGGTCCATCGCGCCTAGAAGGTCTAGGAATAGGCCAGTCTTAGTGATCTTACCGTTTTCAACACAGTTAAATTCTGCGTAACGGATGTTCATGATTTTGCCAGTTGGGCGCATGCCTAGGTATTCAGCGTCGAATAGACCCATGAAGTGACCCATGCTCATTACCCAGATTTCACCTGATGTTACTTCGTTCTCCCCACCGATGAAGATGTCTTGACGACGCTGCATGCGAGTCATTGATTTCATCAAAGGAGCCCAGAAAACGTCAGCTGCTGCTTGAGCGCCTTGTTGCTCACGGAATGGGTAAACACCACGCCATAGGTAATCTTCTGAAGTGTGTGCTTTTAGTACTTCTGCCACGTTCTCGTGAGTTGCGTTTTCCATTGCGCTGAAGTATTCACGTACAACGCGTTTCGCTTCTTGATATTTAGACATAATAAACTCTCTTATTTGCTGTCGAGTCGGCTTTGGGAACAGGACTCGAAATTAAGTTTTTTCATCCGGCCGGGGAGCCAGCCGGAGTTTTTGAAATTCAGTTACGCTTTTGCTGCTTCGGCTTTTTTGCTCTTATTGAACACGCCGCCTTTTAGTGTCTCTGGCAGTGATAGCCATAGAAGACCAGCAAGGATCCATACGATTGGTGAACCCCACATTGCGGTTTGTAGATCGGTACGTTCTTGGATGAAGATAAGTACCATTGGTGCCCACATACCGAGGATACGACCGCCGTGGAATAGCGCCGCGCCGTAGCTACGGAGGTGTGCTGGGAACAGTTCTGAGAAGTAACCACCCCATACCGCTGAAGAAGACAGACCGAAGTTGTAAATCAGACCAAGTAGAGCCAGCATGTTTAGGCCGCCAATCACCATGTCGCCAGGTGCAACAAAGAAGATTGAAACCATGATGCCCGCTAGGATGAAGCCAAATGCGTTCACCTTACGACCGAATTTGTCAGCTACCCAACCCCAGAACCACGCACCAAACAGTGAACCAAATGCAGAGATAGAGAAGATGAGACCGATGGTTGCACCGTCGAACATACGTACATCACGTAGGTAAGTGGTTACGAAGCCACCAAAGAATTGGAAACCGTAGAAGTTAAGGCCAGCCAGTAATAGACACGTTAGAGTGATCTTACGGTAAGGCTTGCTTAGCATTTCGCCCCAAGAGCCTTTTTTCGCTGGTGCATCTGATTCTTCTGCTTTTGCTTGCTCTTCTTCACCGTAAGCGATCACTTTGCTGTCGCTAGGTAGTACAAAGATCATGACCACAGCGGCTGCCAATGGTGGGATACCACCAACAAGCATTAGGCTTTCCCATGGTGCATCGATGCTTGCAATAAACGCTGCATACGCCCCCATTACCATCAGTGCTACAGAGAACATAGAAGACGCGAATGCCGTCAACTTACCACGTACCGTTGGCGTAAATAGGCCGATCATTAGGCTTACTGCCACGGTGAAGTAACCACCCAGTGACAAACCAATGATGAAACGCATTGCTGCCCATGTTGTGTAGTCGGTGAACATCATATTGATGATCGTTGCGCCACCGTTTAGGGCTGTGATGGTAATAAGAGTGGATTTCTTACCAAATTTTGTTGCGAACCAAGCACAGCTCAATGCACCGATAAGTGCACCAACCGACTGCCATGTATAGAACTGGGCAGTGTCTGACAGGCTAATACCATCATACGCTTCAACGATGTATGGGCGTACGTAGTCAATAATTACAAAGTTATAACAATAGAAAAAGTAACCAACCAGTATCGCTAGATAGGCAGCTACCCTTTGAATCATAGGAACTTCGCTCATGTGTCTTTTGGCATTCATGACCGATAAACCTCTATTTCACTTAGGATTTGTTGCTATTCAAACTTAATGAACACGATCTTATTTGGATCATCTTCGATTTCGTGTCGGGGTGAATCATAGTTTTTTTAAGGTTATTAGATCCGTGATCAAAATCAATTTTAAAATGAATGCGTACCCATTTTGTGGGTTTTAGTGACAAGGATCTCACTAATCGGCGTTTTTGGCGATTTTGAATACATTTTCGCCTATATTGGTGATAATAATCACACTTACAGTGGTATTGTCGTTTAAAAATGCCTTTTTACAGTAATATCTGGGCATAATAATTAGCTACCCAGAATTAGGAAAACCTTAAAATGGTTACGTACTCAAGTTTTGTGGTGATTGCGTTATATGTAGCAATTACCATACTAATCAGCTATTTAGTGAATAAGCGCTACAGCAATGGTGGCGACTTTTCCACGGGTGGAAAGCAATTTGGCTGGTTTACGGCAGGTGTTTCGATACTTGCGACTTACATTAGTGCGATGACGTTTGTAGGGATGCCTGGTTGGGTTTATAGCTCTGGCATGGAAGCGATGAGTATTCACCTTAACTATCCCATCGTTATCTTTTTCACCGTCATTTTCTTTGTGCCTGTCTTCTATAAGCTGGGCCTGACTTCGATTTATGAATACCTTGAGCACCGCTTTGGGGTGTATGCAAGAACCATCAACTCGATTGTGTTTATTGTGGTTCAATGTATCTCTGCGGGTGTGATTTTGTATGCCGTGGCGCTGATCTTAGTGCAAGTTCTGCCTATCAGTATTTCTGAAGCCATTATCTACATCAGTATTTTCACCGCTTGCTATACCTATGCGGGTGGGATTTCCACGGTTATCTGGACCGATATGTTGCAATCTGCAGTATTGGTTGCGGGCAGCATCGCTATCTTTGCCATTCTAATGACAGAGATTAATGCGGCAGATTACCTTTCTCGTGATCACCTGAATATCATCAACTTAGACTTTGATTTGGGCGTGGATACCACACTCTGGGCTGGCGTGGTTGCGGTGAGCTTTTTGCATTTGAGTGTGTACGGCACCAACCAATTGATCATCCAACGCACGTTAGCGACAAGATGTGAAAAGACGGCGCAGAAGTCGATGCTTTTGTGTGGTTACGGTGCGTTTTTCGTGTATTTGTTCTTCGCGGTACTCGGTGTTCTGCTGAGTGTTTTCTATCAAGATCAATCATTTGAAAACAGCAACGAAGTGATTTTGGATTTCGTCTTCAACCACACTAACCCAATAGTCGTTGGTTTGATCATTTCCGCATTGGCGGCGGCCGCAATGTCGACCTTAGACTCGACCTACAACTCAATGGCGACCGTCGCGACGTTCGATATCTACAAGCGTTTCGTTCGCAAGAGTGCCGATGATGAGCACTACGAAAAAGTCGCAAGAAAGATGAGTTTGCTCGCTGCGGCCATGGTGGTAGTGCCAGCTCTTCTGGCGGTATCGAATGAATCGGTACTCAAAACCATCGCTAGCCTGACTTCCATCTTTGTTGGTATCCGTCTTGGGTCATTCCTGCTTGGCTTATTCTGGGCAAAAGCCAATGAGAAAGGCGTGATCGTTGGCAGTATCATGAGTGTGATTGCGGTGTTTACTGCAATGTATCTCGACGTGGCTTGGCCGTGGTTCGCGCCAATTGGTACGTTTGTCTTCCTTTTGTTTGGTGTGTTAGTGAGTCGTCGTTGGGGCGCTGTGACTGTCGAACAACAAATCTTTATCAATAATCAAAAACATCTTTTTGCAAAGCCAACCGCGAGCCATTACGGGCTATTGGTGTTCGCTGTGGCGACCATCGCCGCTTGTATGGTTCTCCCTGATTGGCTTTATGCTGCATTGTCGTAATAGGTAAGTTTATGCTGTCCATCTTTGATATTTACAAGATTGGTGTGGGCCCTTCTAGCTCTCACACTAATGGTCCAATGATCGCGGGTTACCACTTCACTCGTTTGATTGAATCGAACTTGGCAAAAGTGGTTCGTATTCAAGTCGATTTATACGGCTCACTCTCGTTAACGGGGATTGGTCACCATACTGACCGTGCAACCATTTTGGGTCTGTTGGGTAACAAACCAGATACCATCAAAATCGCTTCTGCAAACAAAGCGATGCGCAAGGCGATTGAAGAGGGCATGATGTCTGTCGATGGCCGTCATGAAATCGAATTCAACTACAAAACGGACATGTTGTTCCACGAAGAGAACCTTCCTCTGCATGAGAATGGCATGACGATTACTGCGTTAGATGCGCATGGCAATCAGGTTGGGTTTGAAACTTACTACTCTATCGGTGGTGGGTTCATCGCAACGGCGGATGAACTGCAAAATGGCAGCGCGACTTCACCCGTAGAAGTTGAGTTTCCATTCTCCAGTGCGGACGAAATGTTGGCACAGGCAGAGAAGAACGGCATGAGCCTTGGCGGCATGATTCTGAAAAACGAACAAGCGTTTCAGGATATGGAAGCCATCAATCAACGTGCAGAACAGATCTGGCGTGTGATGACGCGTTGCATGGAGCGCGGTTTCGAAACAGAAGGTATTTTGGATGGCGGTTTGAACGTGACCCGCCGTGCGCCAAACTTGTTGAAGAAGCTTGAAGCAAATGCAGCAATCGAAAACGATCCAATGGAAATTATGGATTGGATTAACCTGTTTGCTTTTGCTGTGAGTGAAGAAAACGCGGCTGGTGGACAAGTGGTAACATCACCAACTAATGGTGCGGCGGGTGTGATTCCGGCGGTATTGATGTACTACCATCGCTTCATCAAAGAGCTGGATACCAAACAGCTTAAAGACTTCCTTGCTGTATCCGGTGCGATTGGCATTTTGTACAAAACTAATGCGTCTATTTCGGGTGCTGAAGTGGGGTGTCAGGGCGAAGTCGGTGTTTCTTCTTCTATGGCGGCAGCTGGCTTGACCGCGCTACGTGGTGGCAGCAATGAGCAAATTTGTATTGCGGCCGAGATTGCCATGGAGCACTCATTAGGCATGACTTGTGACCCAATCGGTGGCTTAGTGCAAGTACCGTGTATTGAGCGTAATGCAATGGGCGCAATGAAAGCGATCAATGCTTCTCGCATGGCATTAAAGCGTAATAGTAAATGTTTGATCTCATTGGATAAGGTGATTGAAACCATGTATCAAACGGGCAAAGACATGAACAAGAAATACCGCGAGACGTCACTGGGGGGATTGGCTTTGATTCACCTAGCGCCGCCTTGCGAATAAGCACAAAAAAAGCCAGTCAGAAACCTTCTGGCTGGCTTGCTACTCAAAGTGAGTGGCAGGGGGATGATGCCCCACAACCCCACCTTACTGCTCGATACTACTGAGCCCCCGATATCGAACAAGCAAGATGAGACTGTGTTGAATGGGCAGGAATTAAAACTTCTTATGCTGTCGCGGTCTTTGTTTGTTTTGCTTTATCACGCATGCCCAATACGACGGTCAGAACAAAAGCAGTTGCGAACGCGATAACCATGCCGACAATGTAGTAACCAATCTTATCTGGTGCGATAGAAATAATGCCTGGCAGACCCGCCGCTCCTAGTGCTTGCGCTTTAACATTAAATAGCGTGATGAATGCACTCGCGACAGCTGAACCGATGATCGCAGCGATAAATGGGTAGCGTAGTTTCAAGTTCACACCAAACATGGCTGGTTCCGTGATTCCAAGTAAACCAGTCACACCCGATGGCACCGCGATGCCTTTCATCTTGGTATCTTTCGTTGTAAAACCAACCGCCAGTGCTGCGGCACCTTGTGCAACGTTCGACATTGCCGCGATAGGGAAAATGAATGTACCGCCAGTGGTTGCGATATCAGCCAATAGTTGGGTTTCAATTGCGATAAAGCTGTGATGCATACCAGTGATAACGAACGGTGCGTAGATAAAGCCAAAAAGTGCGCCACCCACAAAACCGGCTGAATCGTAAAGCCAGTTCAGACCATCACCCAGCATAAAGCCAAGGTCACGCGTAAACGGACCAACCAAAGTAAACGTTACGAAACCCGTAATGAAGATCGCCAGCATTGGTGTGAGTAAGTTATCCAATACGGATGGAATGACTTTACGTAAACCAAGTTCAACTTTAGCCAGAATGAATGCAGAAACCAGAACAGGCAACACCGAACCTTGGTAGCCAACTTTTTGGATTTCCAAACCCATGATATTCCATGTCGGTACCGTGCCGGATACAGAGGCGCTACCAAAACCCCAGCCGTTAAGTAGATCGGGGTGAACCATCAACATACCCAGCGCAGCGCCCAAAAATGGGTTACCGCCAAACTTCTTCGAAGCTGAGAACGCCAATAAAACAGGAAGGTAGACAAATGGTGCGTTCGCGAAGGTGTTGATCATATTGGCTAAATCGCTCAGCCCAGGGTAGGCATCAATGATCGATTTACCCTCAATGAATAGGCCTTGCGCGGTTAAGACATTGAACAGACCCATCAACAAACCACCTGCAACGATCGCTGGAATGATCGGAACGAAAATATCCGACAATCCTTTTACTGCACGTTGAATTAGGTTCTGTTTATCCGCTCCGGCAGAAGCAACATCGTTGGTCGACATCTCTGCCAAGCCAGTTTGTTTCGCCATCTCCGCGTAAACTTGGTTTACGATGCCAGAGCCGAAAATGATTTGGTATTGACCTGCAACTTTGAATTGGCCTTTTACGCCATCAAGGTTGCCGATCGCTTCTTCGTTGACCTTTTCTTCGTCTTTTAGCGCTAAACGTAAACGTGTTGCGCAGTGAGCAAGGGCTTGAATGTTTTCTTTACCGCCTAAATGCTCAAGTAGTTGTTTTGCTATGACTGGATAGTTCATTGCACACCCCGATTGGTATTACTTGTCTTTAATTGAAATAAATATTGCTTTGGTTATTTTTGGGAACGTTTGCAAAATGGATTTTTGATGATTAATGGCAACGGGTCAAAAGATAAGGCCGAATTATGTGAGAATGATCGTTATATTGGGTGACAATGATCCACTTAACGAGGGTAAAATCACGTTAATCCTTCATGGGAAGTGGCAGATTTCTGCAAACAATCCCAATAATCAACAATGACAAAGATGGAATAGGGACAATATGGCGAGTTTGCACGATGTGGCGCGTTTGGCTGGCGTATCCAAATCTACAGTATCCCGTGTTATCAATAATGAATACGGGGTAAAAGAAGCGACGAAAATCAAGGTACGCAAAGCGGTGGAAGAGTGCGGCTATGTCGTCAACCAAGTCGCCAAAGACCTAAAATCGCAAAAGACCAATTTGATTGGTGTGATTGTGCCTCGTGTTTCATCCCATGCGATTTCTCAGGGTGTGGACGGTTTAACCGCGATCATTGAGCAAGCAGGCAAACACGTCCTGTTAGCGAATACTCACCAAGTGTACGAAAAAGAAATCGAGTACATTCAGATCTTCAACCAGAAGCGTGTAGAGGGCATTATCCTTTACGCCACGCACTTTGACGCCGCGCTGAACAAGGCCATTCAACAATCCAATGTTCCTGTCGTATTGGTAGGGCAAGATGGGTCACTGCATAACGTACCAAGCGTGGTGCACGATGACGTTCGAGTTGGCTTTGAAGCTGGTAATCGCTTAGTCGCCGCGGGTTGCAAGCAGATTGGTTTTATTGGTGTGCAAGGTGAAGATATCGCTGTTGATGTACAGCGCTCGCAAGGGTTAAAGCAATCTTTGGACTTTCATCAGCAAGCTTTATTGTTCCACGCGCGCGGTGATTTCTCGATTGAATCTGGCTATCAGCAAGCGAAAGAACAGATGGAAGCGTATCCTCATTTGGACGGACTTTTCTGTGCGACTGACCGTATTGCGGTAGGCGCGGTTAAAGCACTTCGTGAGATGGGCGTAAAAGTGGGAGAGCAAGTTCGCGTACTCGGTGTGGGTAACGATGAACTGGCAAGCATTAGCATTCCAAGCCTATCTACTTTCAACTATGCATTTGATAAAGCGGGCGAAAACGCAGCGAAAATGTTGATTGAACGAATCGAAGGTCGAGGGAAAGAGATGAGTAAAGTTGTGCTTACTTTCCAAAATATTGAGCGTGAAAGTTGCTAAGTTGAGAATTTTTTAGAGAACGTTCCCGAAAACTGTGTTGAAATTGAACGTAAAGCCGATGTGGAGAAGACGCATCGGCTTTATTTTTGGGTTTCTTTCGAAGAGCGACAGAAGAGCCTTTAGGCTTATCGCAGCAAGAAATAAGGCGTATTTAGGCTTTGTTGCTTAATTAAGTGAGAAGACATGGCTGCCCCATGTTGATTGATACTTAAACAATACACTGAGTTTCAGGCATACCAAGCCCTGTAATCTTGTTCAACGCTTTGATCATAGCGTAAGTCTCGCCAACCTGAGCGTTGTTCCCACCTAACAACTGTTTTACCCGATAC
>NZ_JATABF010000062.1:0-18681 GCF_036533715.1 Vibrio sp. M260121
TCAGATAACTCGTTTCCGCTCGACTTGCATGTGTTAGGCCTGCCGCCAGCGTTCAATCTGAGCCATGATCAAACTCTTCAATTTAAGATTTTGTTCGGCTCAATGAATACTGAACATTACATAAGTAATGTTTGAATTGACTGTGCTGAGTCTTTCGACTCAATGGTCACTTCGTATCATTGAAACCTAATTTGATACCGCTTTCCGTTAAGAAAGAAATACCTAATTGGATTATCATCAACGAGTGCCCACACAGATTGATAGGTTCTTATTTTTAAAGAGCTTTTCTAACATTTTCAGCAACTTAGTCGCTCGTCGTTAGGGGTGCGTATCTTACTTCACACCGTGAGAGAGTCAAGCATTTTTTCAAATTCTTTTTTCTCTCTTCCCGACTCGCTGTGTGACTTTCGTCTCACTCCGTGTCGGTGGATGCGCAGTATAGGAGGTTGAGAAATTAGCACAAGCGTTTTTTGCAAAAAAACTTTCAACCGAACAAATAACGAGCATTCTGCATAGATACTCAACGATCTTGTCTAATATTTCGGGTTGCAGAGGATCTTTTCATGATGAAACACCTGACTTCTGCATTAAAAGATCGCCGATTTCTTTGTGATTTCGGTTGCTGATCTTATCTCTCTTGGCTCTTTTTTCTCTTTCTATCTATATAAAGGCGAAAAAAAAGAGCAGAACGATGACGAACTGCTCTTTGGTCTTTGCTTTTTATTTAGGATGCTTCAGGTGAAGTCTTGGAAAAGTGCTTCTTCTATATATAGAAGAAAAGATCAGAGCATCCTTGCCCTTCTCTTTACGACAGATTAGTTAGGGGTATATCTAAATGTCGTTATTGTTCGATGACGCATTGAGCTCGTAAGAGTGGAGCATGCTTGCATTCCCAATGACGTCATCTTCGAGAGGAACTTAGTTCTTCAATACTTTTACGGTGTAGCTACCATCTTTTTGTTGGTATAGACCGTGGATGTCGGTTTCGAAACCTGGGTAATGCGCACCGATCTCACAAAGCATCTCTAGGAAGTCCAGCACAGGGCGAGACTCTTGAGTCACCATTTCACCAGGAAGTACTAGTGGCACACCTGGAGGGTAAGGAAGAATCATGTTCGCACTTACGCGGCCAACCATTTCTTCCAGTTTGATTTCTTCTACGTTACCGCGAAGCTCTTCTTGCCATGCTGCGTGTGGTGTTACTTTCATTTCAGGAAGAACATCGAACGCTTTGTACATTAGCTCTGGTAGGTTGTATTTCTTAGTTAGGTTGTGAATTGCTTGTGCTAGTGCTTGAACACGCATACCTTCATAGAAGCTTGGGTCTTCGTTGTATAGCGAAGGTAGGAAGCTCTTAATGGTTAAGTTCAAGTCGTAGCCACGTTTAAATTCAGTTAGACCGCGTAGCAACTGCATTGCTTTTGATTTGTCGATACCGATTGAGAATAGGAACAACAAGTTGTATGGACCTGTTTTCTCTACCACGATGCCGCGTTCATCTAGGAATTTAGCCACCAGCGAAGCAGGAATACCTGATTCTTCTAGTTCGCCTTCTTTATTCATCCCTGGAGTCAGTAGCGTTACTTTGATTGGGTCAAGATACATGTGGTTGTCATCCATGTTCTTGAAGCCGTGCCATGTATCGCTAGGGTCTAGTTTCCAACATTCTGTGGTATCGATGTTTTCTGGTTGCCATACATCGAAGAACCAGCTGTCGCTTTCTGCTTCTAGGCGTTTGATCTCTTTACGGAAGCGGATTGCGCGATCGATAGAGTCTTGCATCAACTTCTTACCAGTGTTGCCGCGCATCATTGCCGCTGCAGTTTCAGTAGAAGCAACAATGCCGTACTGAGGTGAAGTTGAAGTGTGCATCATGAATGCTTCGTTGAAAGATTCTTTATCAAAGTCACCTTTCACGTGAATCATTGAAGCTTGTGAGAACGCTGCCAACAGTTTGTGTGTTGATTGTGTTTCGTAGAACACTTTGCCTGGCATCGCTTCACCACTCATACCACATTTACCTTCGTAAATTGGGTTGAAGTTAGTGTAAGGCACCCAAGCACTGTCGAAATGGATGTGTTTACAATCTAGCGATTCTTTGATGAATTGTGTGTTGTACAACAGACCATCGTAAGTTGAGTTAGTCACTACCGCGTAAGTTGGTGCTGTTGCACCTGGTGTTTTCGCCACTTTCTCAGCAATGACATCTCGGCTGAATTCGCTTTGTGGAATACCACCAAGGATGCCGTATGCGTTACGAGTTGGGCGGAAGTAGATTGGTGTCACGTCGCTCATCATCATTAGGTGAGTCAGAGACTTGTGACAGTTACGGTCAATCAGTACTGTGCTGCCTGCAGGCGCTGAGTACATACCAACGATTTTATTCGATGTAGACGTACCGTTAGTTACGATGTACGAGCTGTCTGCATTGAATGTACGTGCAATGTATTCTTCTGCATCTTTATGTGGACCTGAGTGGTCTAGTAGAGAGCCTAGCTCAGGCATTGAGATTGATACGTCCGCTTTAAATGTGTTTGGACCGTAAAAATCGTAGAAGATGCTACCAGCAGGGCTTTTCTGGAATGCAGTACCGCCCATGTGACCTGGAGTACAGAAGGTGTATTTACCTTCTTCTACGTATTTGAATAACGCTTTAGTGAATGGAGGCATGATGGCATCTTTGTATGCCTCAGTCGCTTGGTTGATTTTGATAGCGATGTCGTCAGCCATACCTAAAGCGTACTCGAAGAAGCTCACGTTTAGACGTAGGTCTGTTAGTGAAATGTCTAGAGTAGACTGTTCGTTAGCAAATGCGTGAACAGGCAGTTTTTCGTTGATTTGGCTGATACGTTCACATAGCTCTAGTGAGTATTTATCCCAGTCGAACAGCACACCGCAAATGCGAGGGTTCATCTCAATCATTTTGATCAAGTCTTTATCATCTACTGGGTAAACCACTTCGTAGCCCGCTTTCTCAAGAGCAGCGTGAAGTTGACGAACTGGCTCTTCTTTAAAGAACACACCCATGTGGTTCAAGATAGCGAATATATTCATTTGGACATCTCCAAGGCGAATGAGGGCGCTCTTTGCCATTTACAGGCAATGAGTAAGGTGAGCGCCGCGTGAATTTGGGTTTTATGGGCTGGCACCTTAGTGCCAGCGTTTTGGGGATTAGTTGCTTGCTTGGGCAGGCATGTCGTCAGCGTGCATTTTCACGTACTGAGCAAGACCTGCTTTTTTGCTGTAGAACATCAAGATAACTAGAGACACGATGAAGGTTGCTGTTAGCGTACCGCCCTCTGCACCTGCTAGTGCGATGAAGCAGAACAGACAAGCCACACCAGAGAACAGCATTACGAAGCCGTTGCGTGTTGTCATACCTTCGAAGCGAATCAAGTTAATGCTTGAGTAGAAGTAAGGCAGCATAGTTAGTAGAACTGCGTCAGTTGTTAGCTGGTTGAATAGGTCTGATGCGTGTGCTGTTTTAGAGCTGAAGAACATCAGTACAACCATCAGTGCAGTCATCTTGATTGACGCAAGGATTAGACCTTTCTTAGGCACACCGTTTTTGTCAGTTTCGCCGTAGATTTTAGGGAAGTTGCCGTCGTTTGCTGCGCGTTTACCTGCTTCACCCACTAGCATCATCCAAGAACCTAGCGAAGTGAAACATGCTAGCGCTGTGAATGCTGATACGAATGGTGCTGTCCAGCTACCGAATAGCTCAGTGGTTGCTAGTGCAAATGGCGCACCTGATGCCGCAACTTCTGACGCTGGGAACATGCCGCTGATCATTTGAGTTGATAGGATGTAAATCACACCTGCGATACCAGTACCCAACATAGTTGCTAGTGGTACAGTACGTTTAGGGTTTTCTACCATACCAGTAGATACCGCTGCTGATTCCACACCTACGAATGACCATAGACAGATAAGAACCGCTGTTACTACCGCGTGGCTGTCAGTGCCTGCTGATACGTTCCAGTTTTGGCTGTAAAGCGCAGTATCGAAGTGCGTCCAACCAAATGCAGCTGTACCAACAACTGGGATAAGGATAAGAACTAGACCAAGCGTACATAGACGGCTTACCCAGCTACCACCAAGTAGGTTGACGAAAGTGAAGATCCATACCGATGCAATCGTCGCAATACCTGCTGGGATTGGGTTATTAAGCACAGGGAAGAATACTGAAAGGTAAGAAACACCTGTAATGGCAATAGCCAGGTTACCAATCCAGTTCGCGTGGTAATAAAGAACGCCCGTTTGGAAACCAAATACCGGAGACACTTCGCCAGCATAAGCGATAGGACCACCTTCTTGTGGGTTTTTGGTTGCCAGACGAGCGTAAACGAACGCCAGACTCAGTGCACCGACCAAACAGATCAGCCAACTGAAGATTGAAACAGAGCCTACAGAGGCAAGACTAGAAGGTAATAGTGCAATACCACTACCCATCATGTTACCGGCTACGACACCCGTACAGGCAATAAGGCCGATTTTTTTCGCATTCGATGACATAACATCTCCAAATCTATTCTACTCGAGTCAACATGACTCAAACTGAATGGTTATTAGCGAGATGCTATGAGGAGGAATCTGCTCGACCTCGCTAAATTTCGAAGTGAAGACTACGCCCAAAAACTGGGAAAAAAATAAACTTGGCGTTATCAATAAAACAATTAGCCCATCGGTATAAAGTTGAGACAAACCTTATAAACACAAAAATATAAAACCAATAAATACAGAAGGTTAGCCCAATAACATCAAACGCTCTTATCGGAAACCTAAAAACATCAACCTCAACAAATTTTCCATCAAGCTTATCAACCTCTATCAACATCAAAAGAAACCATGGCTAATTACCCAAACTGTTGACGCCGCTTTTTCCTACCTTTATTGCTCCGTTGACTTACATCAAACTTCCCTCTTCTTTTCCCCTCGTTCTGCATAGATACCAACGTAAGTACACATAAACAACAGTGTGGTTGTGACAGACAATAAGTACACAAACCAAAGGTAGAGCAATGGGGAAAAAAGGTAGATCTAGCAAAAACTCGATAAGAGCCGCTCATTAATAAACACAAGCAAAATACAAAGATGGTGAGATAGAAGATAGAAGATAGAAGATAGAAGATAGAAGATAGAAGATAGAAGATAGAATGAAAAGCCTACCCCCCCTGTAAAGCAAGCTCTATTCAAAAAGTAAGAAGATAGCGATTTAATAACGTAGAGACAAAAAAGCCCCTCACCGAAGTGAAGGGCTAAGTGTCTCTGATTGATAAAAGAGGGCTTACTACAACATACGAACCACAGAAGGGTGCACTGCTCGATACATGGCGTAATCAATCGCCTTCATATTGCTTGGAAAGACCAAGTTTTCGCACAGCAAATAGGTCTCTACAGATGTATCTATATAGAATGCCTCACTGTAAGACTCACTTGCCCAATCCAAATCACCATCCAATTCCGCGTGCTTGCCTCTAATGACATAAGACAGAACTGAGTCTCGAACCTCGAGAGCTTGATTCAAATGCTGCTTAGCCAAATCGATGTCACCTGCAATGGTCTCATGCAGCGCTAACGCTTCATAAATACGTGGCTGAATTGGTCCCACCATCATCTTTGAATTGGTTTCCAATTTCTCACTCAACTGCTGAACTCTGCCTTTTCTCAGCTCCAATGCAGGATCAAGCGCCTTTTGCACATGATAGGCAATCAACAGCTCAGCTTGTACATAAGCGTTATCCGGTTCAATCTCGAGAATTCTCTCCATCAAGTCGATACCGTGCTGGAATTGATTCGCATCCGACACATTCAAGTAGTGGTTTGCCTCAACAAACAGCTCCAATGCGTCTGGGTTCATTGGCATACCCGCCACCAGCACCTTGGATTTTAATTTTGCATCTGGCACTTTTAGTGCGCGCATCAAATCTAGAGAGGCTTGTTGCATAACCGACTTCAAATGGCTATTGGTTAACGCGTATTGGCGGCTGAACAAAACCTTTTCGGAGGAGTTATTGCGATATTCCACCTCAAGGAAGCTGCCACCGTCGTTTTCTTTAACACGTACCACCACAGATTTCCCCGGCACAATACCCGTCGTAAAGGTCGCCTTTTTCAGCATCACTCGATAATCACTGACTTGAGCTACATCTGCCATCAACTTCTGTGCAAACCCGTCAGCTAAGTCATAGCTGCGGCCTTCTTTGCTGAAGTTATCCTGAAACTTGAATTCGATAAGGTGAGTATCAATAGCTTGCGTAATGCGCACTTCTGATTGCTTGTAGGTAAACACGCCCATCACCACAACCAAAATACTGATCCAAATGAAGTTCATTAATCCCAGTCGCCAAGGGCTAATCTTATTTGGTTTACGCGGCGCTTTTTTTTCTTTCGACATCTCGCACACAGCGCGAGTTAATGGTCCGGCAGGAAATGCAATGGATGGTACAGGCGCCTCGGGCTGTTCCTCTTCTGCTTCTTCAACAATAGGGGGAAGGATTTCGGCATTGCAATGACGACTTGCAAGGAATTCCTCGTGTGTCATTGGGGTCACATTCGCTACCAGCTTGTAACCACGCTTAGGCACAGTGATCACGTAGCTGATGTTTTCTTCTCGACCATCTCGCAGAAGTTTGCGCAGTTCGAAGATCGACTGTGTTACGACTTGATCCGTCACAATCGCGCCCGCCCAAACGTATTGGATCAGCTCTTCGCGATTGAACACTTCACTAGCGTGCTCAGCAAGAAAATGCAGCAAATTAATTAAGCGTGGCTCAACGGTAACTTCCCTGTCTTGTCGATACAGCTTATTTTCATCAACGCTCAAAACCCAGTCATTGATTTGAAAATAGACTCCAACCATGTATGAAAACTCTCGTATCTGATAGACAGCGTCGCTTTAGGAATAGATAGAACTACACATTCTTACAGTCGACTAAAGCCGAGATTATAGGTGGGAATACGGCTTGAACCTAGAAAAGCAAGCCGCCAAAAATGCAAACTTAAATTAAATGATGCAAAAGTGAGACTATTCAAGGGCTGCCAAAATCGAGCAGTGGCTTGCATCGTCGTTGTTATGACCACAACACGCGTCGTTTATCTTCTTTAATGCCGTGCGAATTTTAGTTAGTTCAGCAATCTTCTCATCAATTAAAGTTAACTTTGCAGAAGTAATGGCTTTTACCTCCGCACAGCTGTGTTCTGTTGCCTCTAATTTGATCCCTAGAAGTTCCTTGATCTCATCTAAGCTCAAGCCAAGCTCTTTCGCTTTGAGAATAAAACGCACCTGCTTTTGGTTCTCTTCGTTATACAGGCGATAGCCCGAATCACTTCGTCCTGCGGGTTTAATGAGCGCATTTTTCTCATAGAATCGCAGTGTATCGGCAGTCACACCACAGCGTTTCGCCAGTTCACCTATCTGAAACATAACTTTCCTTATTAACTATCTCGTTACTTTTAAAGCCAAAGATCGAGTTTTTTGCAATTATTTTTGAGATGCCAAACGATTGCGCGAGCTTTTTTGTAATAAATTGGTTAGAATACGCGCCATCAAATAGTGGAGACTGTTTTCTAAGCATGAAAACGCCCCGCAAAGGTCTTTACCAAAACTGGCCAATATTTTACCCCAAGAGGTAAAAACAAGTTCATTTTTGGCAAACATCTTTAACTCCGTGAATTTGAGGAAAATGGAAGCATGAACAACGCTCGTCCTATTCGCCGTGCGCTTATCAGCGTATCAGACAAAACAGGTATTGTTGAGTTTGCACAAGCTCTTGCTGAGCGCGGTGTCGATATCCTATCTACTGGTGGTACGGCTCGTCTACTTGCAGAACAAGGCATCGCTGTAACAGAAGTCTCTGACTACACTGGTTTCCCAGAAATGATGGACGGTCGCGTTAAAACGCTTCACCCGAAAGTTCACGGTGGTGTGCTGGGTCGTCGTGGCCAAGATGATGACGTGATGGAAAAACACGGCATCAACCCTATCGATATGGTTGTTGTTAACCTATACCCATTCGCAGAAACCGTTGCTAAAGAAGGCTGTACGCTTGCTGATGCAGTTGAGAACATCGACATCGGCGGTCCAACAATGGTTCGCTCTGCTGCGAAAAACCACAAAGACGTGACTATCGTCGTTAACGCAGGTGATTACCAGCGCGTAATCGCAGAGATGGATGCAAACGACAAATCCCTTACTCTAGATACCCGTTTCGACCTTGCTATCGCAGCATTTGAGCACACTGCGGCTTACGATGGCATGATCGCAAACTACTTCGGCACTATGGTTCCATCTTACGGTGAGAACAAAGAAGGTGATGAACCTTCTCCTGAAAACAAGAGCAAATTCCCTCGAACATTCAACCAACAGTTCGAGAAAAAACAAGACATGCGCTATGGTGAGAACAGCCACCAAGCCGCAGCTTTCTACGTAGAAGCAAACCCACAAGAAGCATCTGTTTCTACTGCTCGCCAAATCCAGGGTAAAGCCCTTTCTTACAACAACATCGCAGATACTGACGCAGCACTTGAATGTGTGAAAGAGTTCAACGAGCCAGCATGTGTGATCGTAAAACACGCGAACCCATGTGGTGTAGCTCTAGGTAAGGATATCCTAGAAGCGTACAACCGCGCTTACCAAACTGACCCAACATCTGCATTCGGCGGCATCATTGCATTCAACCAAGAGCTAGATGCAGAAACGGCAACCGCTATTGTTGAGCGTCAATTCGTTGAAGTAATCATCGCACCTTCTGTTTCTGCAGAAGCGATTGAAGTGGTTGCAGCGAAGAAGAACGTGCGTCTACTTGAGTGTGGCGAATGGACAACTAAGACAACTGGCTTTGACGTGAAACGCGTGAATGGTGGTCTACTGGTTCAAGACCGTGACCAAGGCATGGTGAGCCTAGACGACCTAAAAGTGGTTTCTAAGCGCCAGCCAACAGAAGAAGAGCTGAAAGATGCGCTGTTCTGTTGGAAAGTAGCGAAATACGTGAAATCAAACGCGATTGTTTACGCAAAAGGTGACATGACTATCGGTGTAGGTGCTGGCCAAATGAGCCGCGTTTACTCTGCGAAGATTGCAGGTATCAAAGCTGCAGACGAAGGTCTAGAAGTTGCAGGTAGCGTAATGGCATCTGACGCATTCTTCCCATTCCGTGATGGTATCGATGCAGCTGCAGAAGCAGGCATTAAGTGTGTTATCCAACCGGGTGGCTCTATGCGTGATGACGAAGTTATCGCAGCAGCAGACGAACACGGCATGGCGATGATCTTCACTGGCATGCGTCACTTCCGCCACTAGAAAGAAAAGATACGAGAGCGCTTCGCTACTGGAAACGGGAACGCTGCGCTCCGAGATGAGCAACACTCTCCTTTCGTGTTGCTCAAACATTTTCTAGTTCTACTACTATCAATTTTGATTGAAGGTTTAAAACATGAATGTACTTATCATTGGTTCGGGCGGTCGTGAACACGCACTAGGTTGGAAAGCGGCGCAAAACCCAAATGTTGAGACTATCTTCGTGGCTCCAGGTAACGCAGGTACAGCACTAGAGCCTAAACTAGAGAACGTAAACATCGCAGTAGAAGACATCGCAGGTCTGGTTGCTTTTGCAAAAGAGAAAGCTATCGAGCTAACCATTGTTGGCCCTGAAGCTCCACTGGTTATCGGTGTGGTTGATGCTTTCCGCGAAGCAGGTTTGCCAATCTTCGGCCCAACACAAGCAGCAGCGCAGCTTGAGGGCTCTAAAGCGTTTACCAAAGACTTCCTTGCTCGTCATCAAATCCCAACGGGTGCCTACGCAAACTTCACTGAAATCGAGCCAGCTCTTACTTACGTACGTGAACAAGGTGCGCCGATTGTGGTGAAAGCTGACGGCCTTGCTGCTGGTAAAGGCGTTATCGTAGCGATGACACTAGAAGAAGCGGAAGACGCAATCAAAGACATGCTAGCAGGCAACGCATTTGGTGATGCTGGTAGTCGTGTCGTTATCGAAGAGTTCCTAGATGGTGAAGAAGCAAGCTTCATCGTTATGGTGGACGGTGAGAACGTTCTGCCAATGGCCACCAGCCAAGATCACAAACGCGTAGGCGACAAAGATACCGGTCCTAACACAGGTGGCATGGGTGCATATTCTCCTGCTCCAGTCGTGACACAAGAAATCCACAACCGCATCATGGAAGAAGTGATTTACCCAACGGTACGCGGCATGGCTTCTGAAGGTAACCCTTACACTGGTTTCCTATACGCAGGTCTGATGATCGACAAAGACGGCACTCCGAAAGTGATCGAGTACAACTGCCGTTTCGGTGATCCTGAGACGCAACCAATCATGATGCGTATGGAATCGGATCTTGTTGAACTCTGCCTAGCAGCAATCGACGAGAAACTGGATCAAGCGGAATCGAAGTGGGATCCACGAGCATCAATTGGTATCGTGCTAGCAGCCGGCGGCTACCCTGCCGCATACAACAAAGGCGACGTAATTTCGGGTCTGCCACAAGTTGAAATTGAGGGCGAAAAAGTCTTCCATGCTGGTACAGATAACAAAGATGGCGACATCGTGACAAACGGTGGTCGCGTTCTGTGTGCAACGGCACTTGGCAACAGCGTATCAGAAGCACAGCAGCGTGCTTACGAGCTTGCAAAACAGATCAGTTGGGATGGCATGTTCCATCGCAACGACATCGGCTACCGTGCGATAGCACGTGAGCAAGAAAAATAAAAACAACTTCAGTTGGCTAAAAAGACAAAAGGCGCACTCAGCGCCTTTTTTATTGTTCTTTTTCGAAAGAATTCGAAGCCATGTCTATTCAGAGATCAACTTTGGTCGTGGTACACAATCAAAGTCATCATCATTGAGCATCAGCAATTCATCAACGGTCGCCGCATTACGCGACTCTTTACCAATAAACGCAATGTAACTGTCCACTGACGCCAATCTATCAATCACAAACTTAGGTAGGGTCTGATTGAATTCCAACGTCGTAAACTCTCGCCCCTTACAGGTTTCGAACGTTTCACCATCCCAATAACCTTGGATTAGGCTCTGGCCATCACGAGATTGTTTCTTGATAGACGTAACGACATCGTTCGCCTCTTGCTTGTAACGCTCTAACTGGTCGCGCTGTAAGGGCAGCACTTTCCCATTCACACGGTACTGCTGATAGACCGCGTCACCATCTTTATTGAATCGAATGTGGATTTGAAAAGGCACCAATCCTTGTTTGGCATCGAGTTGCTTACCTTTTCGAATCAACTCTCTTAGCTCACCATCATCCCAGCGATAATCACTCTGGTACGAGCCGTAATCTCCCATCGTGACATAGTCTGCTGCCGTACTGACGCGTGTAAGACGCTCTGTCATCCAATATAAACTAGTTGCATCACCCATGATTTTCCCGCCTGAGAAATGGGTAAATTGGTCAAGATTTGGGGTTTCAACAGAAGAACAGCCAACAAGAGCGAGGCTTGATAGAAGGAGTGAAGTGAGTAGATGTTTTTTCATGAAATTGCACCGAGGCAGGATACCTCGGTGCATTTTAACTTAGTTTACTGATTCTTTCAGCGCTTTACCTGCTACGAATGCAGGTACGTTAGCTGCTGCGATTTGAATCTCATCACCAGTCTTAGGGTTACGACCAGTACGTGCAGCACGGTGGTTTACTTTGAATGTACCAAAACCAATTAGTTGAACTTGGTCACCCTCTTTAAGAGCGCCAGTAACACCCTCAAGAGTTGCTTCAAGAGCAGCTTTAGCTTGTGCTTTAGATAGGTCTGCTTTCTCTGCAATAAAGTCGATTAATTGGGTCTTGTTCATTAGGTTTCCCTTCTCATATGTTATCGAATTCATCTCACTCTAAAACATAAATGCCCCATCTGGCAAAGGTTTGTAAGCGATCTTTCGATTTTCTGACGTAGTTTTAGCCATAATATGAGTAATAACTCACAATTTGTTACTACTTGTACGGGCAAAGCGCTTGCTTTCTAATGCAATTAGAACGATTTATAGGGCGCTTTTGCGGTTATAATCGCTTAAAATCCCGACTATCACATTACATTCAAGGGCAACTATGCTGCTGTTATCCATTTATATCTCTATTGCTATCGGCATTTCGTTTATCTGTTCGGTACTGGAGGCGGTACTTCTTAGTATCAGTCCGAGCTACATTGCGCAGCTCAAACAACAGGGGCACCCTGCTTCTGCTCAGTTAGAAAAACTGAAAGCAGACATCGACCGACCACTGGCTTCGATCCTGACCCTGAACACCATTGCTCACACTATCGGTGCAGCAACAGCAGGTGCACAAGCGGCGGTAGTGTTCGGTAGCGAAGCACTAGGTATCTTCTCTGCGGTACTGACACTGGCGATTCTTGTTCTATCAGAAATCGTACCTAAGACGATTGGTGCAACTTACTGGCGCCAACTTGCACCATCTGCGGCGGTATCGCTACGTTGGATGGTATGGGCACTAACACCATTCGTATGGTTCTCTGAGCAAATCACTAAGCGTCTAGCTCGTAACCACGAAGCACCAAAAATGCGTGATGAGCTGTCTGCTATGGCTATTCTGGCAAAAGAAAGCGGTGAGTTCGCGGAAGGTGAATCAAAGATCCTAAGCAACCTACTTGGTATTCAAGATGTGCCAGTAACACAAGTCATGACTCCGCGCCCAGTAGTATTTCGCGTTGACGCGACCATGACCATCAATGACTTTCTAGAGAAGCATAAAGAGACGCCTTTCTCTCGCCCACTGGTTTACAGCGAGCAGAAAGACAACATCATTGGTTTTGTGCACCGTCTAGAGCTGTTCAAGCTGCAACAATCAGGCAGCGGCCAAAAACAACTTGGCTCGGTCATGCGTCCTATCCAAGTGGTACTGAACAACACCGCTCTACCTAAAGTGTTCGACCAGATGATGACTCACCGCCTGCAGCTCGCGCTTGTGGTTGACGAATACGGCACAGTACAAGGCTTGGTAACGCTAGAAGACATCTTTGAGCACCTATTGGGTGAAGAGATCATCGATGAAGCGGATAAGAGCACTGACATGCAAGAACTGGCTTATCAACGCTGGGAAAGCTGGAAAGAAAAGCACGGCGTAATTGAAAGCCGCGATGACGATGAAGAAGAGGAACAACTGGAGAAACAAGACAAAGAGCCAGAAGCTCAAGAGCCAACCAAACCAGACTCTAAAGAATCGTAATCAGCCTTGGGCGTAACAGCTCAAACGCACAAATGAAAAAGGCATCCACCATGGATGCCTTTGTTTTATCTATTCAACAATTAAAGTGCAATGCCGATGTTGCTCACGGCTTCTTCGCGTAGCTCTTCACGCAAATCTTTAATCAGGCTGATGTCACGCTCTACCGCTTCACGCAGTGGACGGAAGATAGCCCACTGAACATCCCACTCTTCACACACGGCTTCATTTTCTTTTTGATTGTCGTTTGTGATTGGCTCTGCACCTTGTGCTTGTTCTAGGTCAGCCACGGTTTGTACCGACTGTTGGCTCACTTTCAGCATTGAATCGAAAAGGTAGTCGCGATCCAACAGACCATGCAGCAGTGTCGACAAGCTCTGACAAGCATCCATTGCTGGATAAACACCGTAAAAATCGAACTCATCTGCACTTGGGAACAACTCTTCTAACTTCTCTAATTGACGTTCGAAATTAATTTTCGCGTTCTTAACCGTCAGAATTTCCCATACACTATCAAGAATCGCTCGGTAAGCACGTGGCTCAGCAAATTCTGTATTCTCACAAAACATCGCATAGTTTGGATACATGCGTTCACACAGGCACGCCATGAAGGTAATTTGTTGCCAAGGTTCTAGTTTTTCCAAACGAACCTGAAGAGGATTCTTAAGCATAGTCACTCAATCATTGAAGAAAAAATCAGCGAAAGTGTACTTGATTCATCACAGGGAAAAAAGTTAATGCAGCATCCAAATCAGATTTTCCTGCTCTCAGAGCATCGCGACACCTACGAAACGTTACTGGCGGAGAAAAATCTGCCCGATCTGGCCATCACAAACAAACCTCAAGATGCTCAGATCGTACTGGCGGATCCACCATTACTATCACAAAGGTTAGACGAGTTTTCACAGCTTGAGTGGGTGCAATCAACATTTGCAGGAGTGAATGCTCTGATGATGCCGAATCTACGCCGGGATTATACCCTGACTAATGTTCGCGGTATTTTTGGTCCATTGATTGCTGAGTACGTGATTGGTTACAGCATTGCTCACTTCCGTCACTTTATGCAATACCACCAGCAGCAACAGAGCAAACAATGGCAGCCGCATCTGTATACCTCGCTACAAAGCAAAACCATGGTGATTCTCGGCACCGGCAGCATCGGCAGTCATTTGGGTAAAACGGCACAATTGATGGGCATGAAAGCCATAGGGATCAATCGTACTGGCATCCCTACTTCTGGCGGTGAATTCAATCAAACTTTTCATATCAATGAGCTCGCCAGCGCCTTTCACCAAGCGGATATCGTGGTAAATACGCTGCCGAGCACGCCAGAGACGCAACGTTTGCTCAATAGTGAAGTGTTAAGCCATCTTAATCAGGCATTGCTATTTAATGTTGGAAGAGGCGATGTGATTGATGATGCAGGTCTGTTGCTCGCACTAAAGAATCGCTGGGTGGAACATGCTTTTCTCGATGTGTTTGAACAAGAGCCACTTTCACCGCAACATCCGTTTTGGAAACTTCAGCAAGTAACCATCACTCCTCACATCGCGGCGTTAAGTTTCCCTGAGCAAGTAGTCGACATTTTTGCAGACAACTACTTGAGTTGGAGGGACGGTTTCTCTCTAACTAATCAGGTCGATTTCGATAAAGGGTATTAACCATCTTATGTCTTTAGAAACACTGCTAAAGCAAGTACGAGCCTGCCAGATCTGCGCAGACGATTTACCTTTGGGCGCAAACCCTGTCGTGCAAGCTGCAAAAGATGCACGCATACTAATCATCGGACAAGCGCCAGGGACGCGCGTACACAGAACCTCGATACCTTGGAATGACCCAAGCGGCGATCGGTTACGCCAATGGCTCGATATCGACAAAGACACTTTCTACGACCCAAACAAAATTGCTATTGTCCCGATGGGATTCTGCTATCCAGGCAAAGGAAATTCAGGCGATTTGCCACCTCGTAAAGAATGCGCGCCTGCTTGGCATAAAAAGATTCTAGATCAGTTGCCCAATATAGAGCTGACGCTACTGATTGGTCTGTACTCACAGCAGTACTATCTAACCAACAAACCAAAGACGCTCACGCAAACTGTTCAGCAATGGCAGGACTGGGAGCCTGACTTTATCCCGCTTCCTCATCCTTCTCCACGCAACACATTGTGGTTAAAGAAGAACCCTTGGTTTGAGTCTGACGTTGTGCCATACCTTAAAAAACGCGTTCATTCGATGCTTTAGGTTACCCATGGTCTAATTGCTTGTTTATCTGTACAAGAAAATTAGCACACAAGAACCATGAGGGTAAGCCTTTGTTTATAATAAACTTTAATACCTAACGTACAGTTAAGATAGTAATTAGATCATGGTAGGCCAAATACTACCAAAGCTGTACAGCCTTGATTTTGAGATAAAAAAATACCGGCACTGATTGCCGGTATTTGATTTCAAAAAGTCGAAGTTACTTGTGGTAAGGCTTAGATAGCTCGTGTACCGCTTCCACAAATACACCCGCGTTTTCTGGCGGCACATCCAAATGGATACCGTGACCTAGGTTGAACACGTGACCAGTACCTGCATCACCAAAGCCTTCTAGAATACCCGCGACTTCTTCACGGATACGCTCTGGTGAAGCGTAAAGCATTGATGGATCCATATTACCTTGTAGAGCCACTTTATCGCCGATACGCGCTTTTGCGTCTGCGATGTTAATCGTCCAGTCTAGACCTACCGCATCACAGCCCGTTGCTGCGATTTGCTCAAGCCACATGCCACCGTTCTTAGTGAACAGCGTTACTGGTACGCGACGACCGTCGTTTTCACGAATCAGGCCATCTACAATCTTGTGCATGTATTGCAGTGAGAACAGGTTGTAGTCACGAGGAGTCAGTACACCGCCCCATGTATCAAATACCATCACCGACTGTGCACCCGCTTTAATTTGCGCGTTTAGGTACTCGATAACGCTGTCTGCTAGCTTATCTAGAAGTAAGTGCAGAGTTTGCGGTTCTGCGTACATCATCTTCTTGATCTTAGTGAACGCTTTAGAGCTACCACCTTCAACCATGTAAGTCGCCAGTGTCCATGGGCTACCAGAGAAGCCAATCAGTGGAACGTCACCGTTCAAGTCTTTACGGATTTGACGCACTGCGTTCATTACGTATTGCAGCTCGCCTTCTGGATCTGGCAGGCCGATCTTTTCTACGTCAGCTTTGCAAGTGATAGGCTTATCGAAAACCGGACCTTCACCCGCAGCAAAGCGAAGTTCTAAGCCCATTGCATCTGGGATAGTTAGGATGTCAGAGAACAAGATCGCTGCATCAAGAGGAAAACGGCGTAGTGGTTGAAGCGTTACTTCTGACGCCAACTCCGCGTTCTTACACAAAGACATGAAATCGCCCGCTTGCGCACGAGTTGCTTTGTATTCTGGTAGGTAACGACCTGCCTGACGCATCATCCATACTGGCGTGTAATCTACTGGCTCTTTTAGAAGGGCACGCAGATAACGATCATTTTTTAATTCAGTCATTCCGTAATTCCAATTGTTAGGCTTTCTTTGAAAGGGGGTATTCTATCACTGATTTAAGGCTAATAGCGGTGTGCTTTGCAACCTGGATCAAGTTATTAACTTTTAAATCAGTGCTTAATTTGCACCCAGTCGGTATCAGTGTTAAAAATTTGTTCGCTAGCGAAAACTACAATTATAAACTGAGTACCCGGTACTCAGCATCTCATAACGACATCTTACTTACCCCCTCCCTCTCGGAGGGTTTTTTTTATCTATTTTTCAGCCAATTAGATTCGATATCTTGTCGCGTTTGCTCGATAAGAGCTCGAGCAATTGTCCCTTCTGGTGCAACCGGCGGCATCTCGTCAATGCCAAACCATTGTGCATCGGACAGCTCAGTGTAATCAGGATTCAATTCACCAGACTCGTAATCAGCAAGAAATGCCATCATCATGCTAGATGGGAAGGCCCATGGTTGGCTGCCAAAGTAGCGAATATTTTTAACGTGTACGCCGGTTTCTTCATGTACTTCACGAGCGACACATTCTTCTAGGGTTTCTCCCACCTCTAAAAAGCCCGCAATGACGGTGTACATGCCATTTCGATGACGAGGATGCTGTGCCAACAAAATCTGGTTATCTTTGCGTACAGCGACAATGATGCAAGGGAAAATACGCGGATAGTGCAAAGTACGGCACTCACCACACTGCATCGCTAGCTGGTTGTTATTGAGAAAGTTTCGACCACCACACTGAGGGCAAAAGCGAAGGCTTTGTGTCATGTGCCCATATTGAATCGCTTTGCTGATCAGCAAGAAGAGTGCCTCTGGGAAATGCAGACAATCACGCAGAGACACCAGTTCTAAATCGTGATCTAAATCCGACAGGTTTACCCACATCACCGGGGCATCTTGGTATTCACCTATCTGCCTGGCACTCGCCTCTGGCAGTGAGAACTGCTCTGCATTGCCAAATGGTATAGCACCATCCACCAGCCAAACATCGCTTCCTGAGACAACACACCAATAGGCGTTTTTCGTACGGTTAACTTCACCTTTTCTTAACATTACAGCGTCCCTTTGCTTGAAGTTCATTCATTTTACTGGCAATCTAATTTCATACCAGAGTTTGTCGTTCGCCAAATTTGCAACTATAAATTCTAGTAAGGACAAGAGTTTGTAATCACTTTACTAACTTTGCTTTGCAAAGGATACGTTCGCCAACGGGCGATCAGATCATGAGGGCATGGTCATGCTAAAAAAATTCAAACAAACACAAGACCAATGGGGCGGTTCCAGTGACGTTATTGACCATTGGCTGGAAACGAGACAATCTCTGATTGTCGAATATTGTAAGCTTGCAGCACTGCAACCTTGTTCGAAATCCAATGTCATTGAACTCCCTTCCCCTGACGAACTTCAGCACTTCTGCCAACACCTCGTTGATTATATCTCTGAAGGTCACTTTAAAATCTACGATATGGTGATGGATAAGTGGAAAGCCACTGGCTTTGTCGCGACAGATGAAATAAACCAGACTTACGCGAAGATCGTCCTCACTACTGAGCCGTTGCTGAACTTTACCGACAAATACTCTGATGTTTCAGCCGAAGATGAACTGGCTGATTTTGACGAAGATATGTCTTTGATTGGGGAAATCATTGAGACACGTTTCGCTGTAGAAGACCACTTGATTCAGTTGATTGCTGACAGTTTAGCGATGCCGCCTGGCGCATAGCGAGAAGCGAGAAGCGAGAAGCGAGAAGCGAGAAGCGAGAAGCGAGAAGCGAGAAGCGAGAAGCGAGAAGCGAGAAAATTCTTAAGTGGAATGACCCCTTAAAAGTAGACACAGGGGGTTAATTCATTAGCTCAAAGTCTATGGGGCTCACTCCACCTAGAGTCCCATGTCTTCTTACCGGATTGTAATATGTATCGATATAAAGTCGGCTTTGCATTGTCATTTCCTGACGAG
>NZ_JATABF010000063.1:0-17902 GCF_036533715.1 Vibrio sp. M260121
GTATGTCCATATTCCCACTCAAGCTATTCAATTATTATAAATAGTAGTGCATATAAAGAAAAGGCGCTAGGTAATAATAAATTTCATTAAATACAGATAGATAACCCTCTAAACGTACACTTTCGTTCCGTTGGACCTCAAACCCCTAAGTAGAGGATCGCTTGTTCAGGTGTCAAACCTCTCAGGCCGCCATCGATGCGTTGCTCTTTGGTGTACTCTGCCACTCGAGTAAGGGCTTGTTCATAGTTTCGGACTGTGCCAACCGATGCGAGAGCTTTTCCTTGAACGCTTTTCATAACACTGGCGGCTTGTTTAGCAGGGCTCGCAAACTTACCCATTTTGCTGCTCCAGCCATCGAGCGACCGTAGAATGAACCACTTTGATGCGTTTTTTCCTTAGCCATCGTTGCAGCTCAGCAACACTACAGCCCTCACGGCGCAGGGCGAGAAGTTCGCCTTTGTATTGGTCTAGTCTGGACTTTCTACGTGTATATGATCGTTTTCGTATTATGCGGGTTTGCTGTTTGAGTGCTTCCGCTTCCTGGTGTGCATCAAACACAAACCACCTCCATTGTTTTGTAAGAACTACTGACTCTTTTAGAGTTCAGCGACAACTGAATGCCTATTCGCCACTGTTTAAGCATTAACGCTGCTTAGGTCTGACCGCTCTCACCTGTATTTCGAACCACTACATTTACTAGAAGGGTTAACTCTAGAGCCTTATTTCGTTGGGCTAGTCGTTTCAATCTCGCATTGAAAAAGCGTTATCGTGACGTGATAAATTCGACTCTTTTTGCTGTGGAGTGTCAGTTATCCAAATATGGATCTCTGCTTTTACTGGCAGGTTCCAGATACTCAAGTTTGTATCTTGAGTCTCGGTTTTTATGAGAAACCGGCATGCCCTTTTGGGAAAAACTCTAACGACTTCAAGGCGGTCGTTAATCGCTCACTTTCACTTTAAATCTTAACAACTGAGGTTTTTGTCAGCAATGTGTTTATTAAAATGTGCGCGAAATTAGCCAAAGTCATAACCCCCGCTATGTAGCGACGATTTTAAGAGTCGTACATAGCGGGGGCTATGCTCCCGAAATTTGCGAAATGAGAGACGGTTCTCTCGACTCTTATCGCGCTTCTCAGCGCGGGAGAGTGAGCCGCCTCTCGTTGAGTGAATTTGTTAGGGGTAAGAGTGATGCGTGGCTTTGAGGTTCGCGTAAGTGGTGATATGATTACTTATCATATATGATAATAAGAGTGGTAAAGCGAATGGCTTGGAAAGTGGATTTTCATAGCGGTGTTGAAGATGAGATCCTATCGATGCCGCCAAAAATCCAAGCACGAATGATTAAGCTCTTGGAGCTTATTGAAATGCATGGTGCCAACTTAGGGCCTCCGCATACAGAATCGATGGGTGATGGTCTCTTTGAGATCAGAGCTAAGGCGCAAGAGGGGATCGGTCGAGGTTTGTTTTGTTATCTAAAAGGTCAGCATGTTTATGTACTTAGAGCCTTTGTGAAAAAGTCGAACAAGACACCAAAGAAAGAGATCGAACTTGCTCGAGAGAGAATGAAAGAGGTGAAGCGATGAGTTTATCAGCACTGAAAAAGAAAGCATTTAAGGACCCTGAGGTAAAAGCTGCGTATGACAATCTAGGCGATGAGTTTGAGTTGATTAGTACGCTGATCACGATGCGTGAAAAGTCGGGATTAACTCAGGATGAAGTGGCTAAGAAGATGGGAACGCGAGCTCCGAATATTTCTCGTTTGGAATCTGGTCGAGCAAACCCAAGCCTTAAAACTCTAGTCAGTTATGCTCATGCCTGTGGTTTTAAGCTCGATCTTGGCTTTAAACACGCGTGATCTATTGGAATCTCCGTTGGCAATAACTCTTAACTAGAGGCTCTCAAAAATAAATGCAAAATGAAGAAGCTTTAAAAAAGCCGCCGTTCTCGATGGAAGCGGAACAATCCGTTTTAGGTGGATTACTACTTGATAATGGTCGTTGGGATGATGTGTCCGACAAAGTGGCGGGGCCTGATTTCTATCTACGTTATCACCGCATTATTTTTGAGGGCACCAGAAAGTTACTTGAAGGCGGTCAGCCGCTTGATCTGGTTACGTTGTCAGAACTATTAGAAAAGCAAGGATCATTAGAAGACGTTGGCGGCTTTGCTTACTTGGCTGATTTGGCCAAGAACACGCCCAGCGCCGCAAACATAACCGCTTATGCTGACATCGTAAGAGAAAAAGCGGTGTTAAGGAATGTGATTTCGGTAGGTAATGAAATCGTCGCTTCGGCTTACGACTCAAAGGCCGCGACCTCGACGGACATTATCGACGAATTAGAAAGTAAGGTCCTGGCGATCTCGAATCAGCATTCGGTGAGCGTCGATAGTATGCAAAGCGCGCGTTCGGTGTTAGAGAAAACCATCGACCGCATGGAAGAATTAAATAAAACCGCTATCGATGGCGTGACTGGCTTATCGACGGGTTTTATGGATTTAAATAAAAAAACTGCCGGCTTACAAAATTCCGATTTAATTATCGTCGCGGCTAGGCCCTCTCAAGGAAAAACAACGTTCGCCATGAACATCTGTGAAAATGTGTCGATGGAGAATGATAAGCCAGTATTGATTTTTTCTTTAGAAATGCCGTCCGAACAATTAATGATGAGAATGCTATCGTCATTATCCCGTGTTGAGCTTTCCAAGATAAGAACGAGCCAGCTCGATGATGAAGATTGGGCGCGAATTGCTTCGGCTACTGGTCACTTGATGGAAAGGAACAATATTTTTATTGATGACCGTTCCGGTATTACTCCGACTGAACTCAGAGTTAAAGCGCGTCGTATGGCCCGCGAACATGGCGGCTTGTCGATGATTATGGTTGATTATCTTCAATTAATGCAGGTGCCAGGCTTGCAGAACAACAGAACGCTAGAAATTGCGGAGATAAGCCGGTCATTAAAAGCGTTAGCAAAAGAACTCAATGTCCCCGTGGTTGCGTTGTCCCAATTAAACCGAACATTGGAAAACCGCCCAGACAAGCGCCCGATAAATTCAGACTTGAGGGAATCAGGTTCCATTGAGCAAGACGCCGATCTCATCATGTTTATTTATCGTGATGAGGTGTATCACGAAGACAGCAAGGACAAAGGCACCGCGGAGATCATCATCGGTAAGCAAAGGAACGGCCCGATCGGAACGGTTAGGCTCACGTTCCAGGGGCAATACTCCCGCTTTGATAACTTTGCTGGTTCGTCATTTGATGGATATTAAATCCTCTAGTCGGCCGCTAGAGGTCGATTAATAACACATAGTAAGGCTAGTATATGAATACGACATTTGAACAATCAATGCTGAAAGAGTACATCGAACAGCTAGAGAAGCAATTCCCGCAATACAGCAAGCTACAACAACAGAAAATCTTAGAGTCTGTTCGCTCGCTTGTGGTTGAGCCTAAAACAATCTCAAACGCTCGACCACAGGAAGATGTTTTAGCCGATATTCGTGAACAGATAGAAGAAGACGGCCGCGCTGGCTTATTCTTCGCAACTGCATTTAGCAACTGGTATCGAAGAACGGAAACTCCGCGCGTGGCTCATCTACACGATTACGTGAACCTGGACTTTAACAACCGTCACCTGTTCATGGAAATGATGAGCTTGCGCGATTCGGGTCGTTTTGATGATGAGGCGCTATATCAATTTGAACAGTATTGCTTAGATAAGATGGGCGTAGAATAGAAAACTTGATCTTTTGGCGGTTTCGACGCAAATCGACCGCCAAATCACTTCGCTAAACTTTCCGCCTAAATCCTCTCCAAATTGAAATAAATTTACAACGTTAAAAACTCTCACTCGATCACTAACTAATCATCATTTTTGGCAGTTTGGGGCGTTAAACCCGACAAAATAGGTATAATACTATCTAAAATCAAGCATTTAACATAATGGGCATAATGACTACCAAAAAATGGTGTAGGGAGTGGAAGTAAAATGGCGACAACGGTTTATTTTGAAGAAACGGTAAAAGACCAGGGTGATGTCAATGAAATGGATATTGAGTTAGGTCGTTCTTCATACTATGAAGAAGACAGTATCTACATCAAGGTTGATGATAAATTGGTTATTATGGACCGAAAGACAGCCAAAAAATTTGTTGAAGCTGTGGTAGATGTCGGTTCTTATCATGGCTTTGTTGAGTAATCAGATTCACTTTGCTCAACCCCTGTTTATGTGTATCTAAGTGTTAAGGTCTATTCATATGAATAGACCTTCTTTGTCTGTAGGTGATGGGAAGCTATAGCGGTAAAATCGGTTCCCCTTTCACTATCTCACTCGCTGACATCATGCAGGTCATGACACCAGTAGCGATTCCCCACGCTTTTTCTCTTGCGGTTTCTTCGTCATATTTTTCGGCCATCTTATCGATAAACACTTCATACCAGGGGGTGGTTTTGTATTTCATTCCATCGTCCTCAAGCATTTCGATTTTTAATGCGGCTGGTTTGGTGGCGACATCATCAAAGTTAATGTCTAACTCGCTTTCCATTGTTTCAAAGTACTGTTGGCAATCTTCTGGTGATTCATCGAGGTCATTAATCAAAATATCGAGGATAGCGCTTTTAGTGAGCATGGCCTGGTAGCGTTTCATTTCTTTCATTGCTAAGCGTTCTGATTCGATAGCCAGGTTTATCTGTTTTTTTGCTGCCTTTTTCTTGGCGTTTCGCTTTTGGATTTTCTTCGTTCTCTTATTCATGAGTGCCTTCTTTCGTTGTTTTGAGTTTTTAAAATAGATATTTCCGTATCGTTCTATTTAACAGTTTTTATTTCTTGCATCCTAGTATCCATACCACGTTTTAAAGAGGTGCGATATGAACTCAAGACAAGGGCGCGGTCTCTTTCCTTCTAAAGAAGAGCGTCGTTTTTATATTCGAAAATTAAGAGCTCAGGCTGATGCAGGAGACCCTGTGAGCATAAAAATTCTCCTGGAACTGGATGACCGTCGACGTGCTTTGTCTGAGTTAGACGTTTTATTGTCAAAAGAAACTAAGCCTAAAGAAAGTAATAGCTAAGGAGCATTTTGTGACTGATAACCTTAAAACAATTCAAAGCATGATCGAGGCTACAAAGGAAGCGCTAAACAATTGCAAGCCTGTATCACTTAAAGAATCCGACATAGATAAAGCTGCAAAATCTCGTGCTCTTTTAAAGGATAAGCTGGCTTTGCTGGAATCTGAGGAGCAAAAAGAGCTACAAGCGATTGCTGAGGCAGAAGCTATTGATAAACAACGTCGCCGAGAGTCTCTTTTTCGAAGCATTATTAAAAACCATCAAAAAGATGAAGAGAAATATCGTTCTTTTAATCAAGAGATAGAAAAGAAACTTGAAGAATTGTTCACGTTGATGCGCGAGAAAGATGCTCTTTTCTCGGTTAAGTCTCTGGGGATCAAGACGGCTGATTTGGATTCAGAAGAGCGTAGAAGTTTGCTTGACATGGTACAAGCTATTCGTCCTTCTGAGGCTAAATATGCCATGAATTTTGGGGCTGTTTGGCAGCTCGTATTAGAAAAGACCTTAGTGAGAGACTCTCGTTTGTTCTTTGCTATGAAACGTTTCCCTGAAAATTATAGTCACCCTGGAAGTATGAAGGGAATGGCTATTCAATCTATTCCTCTATGGTGTGAAGAAATGATGACTTCATCACCAGAAGACATTGAAACAGAAAATACTGTCAACCCTTAACTTGAAGGGAAGCGCTTCCTACGTGCGCAGCCGGTGGTTCTAAATGGTAGGAGCGGTTAGTCGGTGAGTGCGCTTGAAAAACCCCGACCGGTGGCAGAGATTTTCCTGGTCTCGTGGCCACCATAATTTTTATTTAACCAACATTTTTTTGTTGTTACTGAGTGGAAATTCATTCGGTAAAGTTCGCTTAGGGTGCCTCAATAATGAAGAACGCTGCTTATAAAATCTTGGCTAATCGCCAAGATATCACCGCAAAAATTAGTGATCGTCTTATTCGTTTGTCATTACATGATTCGGTTGGTTTTGAGAATGATACGGCTGAGTTTGAGCTCGACAATCGTGATGGTGCGGTTGAGATACCGCCTACTGGCGCTGAGCTTGATATTTACATTGGCTATGAGAACGAGCTTTCGTATCGCGGTACGTACACGGTAGACGAAATTGAGGAACCACTTGATGCGGATATCCTAACGATTAAGGCACAAGCCGCCAAGATGAAGAACTCATTAAAAGCGCCTAGGGATAACAGTTATGACGATATAACCCTGGGAGAGCTGGCTAGCCAGATAGCGGATAGACATGGTTATCAGCCGGCGGTAGCGGACTCTATGGCCAGCATTACGTTTACTCATATCGATCAACTGGGTGAATCGGATATGAATTTATTAACTCGACTCACGAAGGCGAATAACGGGGTTTTCAAAATGGCGGCTAATCGTCTGGTTATCTTGCAAAAAGAGACTGGAAAGTCAGTCAGTGGTAAAGAATTACCCAGAGTGATGATTAGCGACCCAGAGAACTCTACAGGCAGCGTTACGATTAAAGACAGAGACGAGTATCAATCAGTTGTTGCATGTTGGTTTGATGAACAGAACCAGGTAAGGGTGGCTGAAACGGTAGGAGCCGGTGAGCCTCAGTTCGTGATTAAGAAGAATCATGTTGACCAACTGGCCGCAAAAACAGCCGCAATAGCAAAGCTGGGAGAGTTAAAGCGTGGTAATGGTTCGCTGTCGATTACTCGACCATTATCGCCGGAGATTGCACCGGAAGGATTTCTTGTTCTAGAAAACCATAAAAAAAGTGCGAATGGTGAATGGTTAGTTGAGAGTGTGGATCATGTTATTGAGCCTGGTCGCGTAGCTACGACTTCGGCTTCTTGTGCGATTAAGGGCGCTATTTGACGTTATATTTCCGCGATTAGAGCCTATTTTATCGATTGAAAAAAGAGTGAAACGCAATGGGTACTCAGGTTATTAAGTTTTCAGAGAGTGAAATCAAAAAGCATCAAGCTAACCATGAGGTGAGTGAGCTGCGTGATCCTCGTTACCCGTTGCGTCTACGATTTCGAGCAAAACGCGCTAAAGCTTCCTGGTATGTCGTGCGCTGCCGTAATGGCGGCTCAGAATGGCATAAAGTAGGTAATTGGCCACACCTGAAAGCGAAAGACGTAATTGCTAGCCTAAGCCAGCTGCAAGCCAAGATCGCCTGTGAAGCCAACTTAGCCATGTTGGAGCCAGGTTTTCAAACCGTGGGTGAGGTGTTGCAGTGGTATCTATCACGCAGTCAAAGCGATACAACGATCACCTCATCCCGTCGAACTACCATTAAGTGGGCGGTGACTCGTCAACTTGTCCCGTTGCTTGGTCATGTGGATGTGAAAGACCTCGATCATGCAAAACTGGATGAGTTGATGTTCTGGCCACTGCAACAGCAATACGAACTTTCGACCGTGCGGTCGTTATGGGGCGTATTGAAACAGGCCTTTCGTCGAGCGCAAAAACTGAAACACATTGAATTAAGCCCAATTGGTGGTTTTGAGTTCAGTGACTTCATTGAAGCCAAGATAAAACCCAAACCATCAGAATTAAGTGGCGATCAACTGAATGAGGTTCATGCTGCTGCGGTGAATGCGTCTGTGCCGGCACGAGCGATGTTACTCATCATGTTGCTGCATGGGACCCGTATAGGTGAAACCCGCTTAGCGAAATGGTCACAGTTGTGCTTTGAGTCTCGCCGTTGGTCTATCCCTGAGGTTGTCACCAAAACTAAGCAAGCATTGACGCTACCACTCACTGAGCAAGCCATTCAAATCTTTAAACAGTATCGAGCTTGGCAAAAGCAAAATGGCTATGAGGGCGTGTACCTGTTCCCTAATTTGCGACACCGTAACGCCATAACCAGTAATCGAGCAAATCAACTTATTAATGAGATAAGTCTAGGCGAGTGGACCAGTCACTCTATCCGTAAATTAGCCCGTTCGACCTGGATGGATTTAGGCATTGATTACATGGTGTGTGAGTTCTTACTGAACCATGCCATGAACCGATTAGATCAAACCTACATCCACACGTTTGCAGAGCAACAGAAGCAGCAAGCACTGGAGAAATACCACGATTGGCTACGCCGGAACCATGCACCACTGCTTAGCCTGCTGGAGACCACGACAACACTGAGATCATCTCTAGAGCCAAAAGCCAGCGAAGCCACACGCAGCAAGAGCTTAGCCCACATGACGCAATTTATTACAGAAGACAATAACAATCACAGAACACCGCCAGCTTCCTAGGTGTGCTGCTTCTATGAGGTTGGGGCGACAGAGCCTTATAGAACAAGGGGTTGCGCGGTGTTCGCCCTATAAAGTCGGGGGACCCTGGGCTTTTGCAAGTTAACCACGGGTGCGAGGCCCGCGGTATACGAGAATTTTTCGGGTTTCCTATGCACCAACAGCAAGTAAAGCACGGATGTGCAGAAAGCTAGGTGATATAAGGCGTGAGAGGTGTTGATTTCAATGGATTTCATGGTGTTTCTGACGATTTTGTTTACATAGATGGAGGAATGGTATGGCTAAACAGCGCTATAAAACGGCGCATCTCTTTTTAAAAAATGTCACTGAATTAGGGGAGATATTTGACCTTAATCGTGACACTGTGCGCCGACGATTGAAGAGGTGTCAGGTAAAGCCGTTTAAAACTGAGAAAGGCGTAAAGGTGTATGTGATGCGTGAAGCGGCTGAGGCGATTCTCGCTAGTGAACTGAGAGGAGATTAGAGTGCGAAAAACTAAACCTGAGCATTTTCTTTGCTCAATTTCTGAGTTGTCTAAGATGTTAGGTTTTGATCGCCGAACTATCGAGACGCGCTTGTATACCCATCGAGTTTTTCGGCACACCGAAGAAAAAAGCGTACCGTTGTATGTTCTTCGTGATGCTGTTGAAGCGGTATATCGAACTCAATTCAAGCATCAGGGGGCGGTATGTCCGAGCAAAAGCAAAAATTAACACTGGTCATGGATATGGTCGATAACTTAACGACCCCTATCATGAAAGTGACTGATCAGACTCGAAAGAGTGGCGAAGCGATCCAGAAAACACAAGAAAAAATCGCTGCCCTGGGGAAAACTGCTGGCAACATTGACCAGTTCCGCCAGTTGGAGCAAGCCAGCAAAGACAGCGCTGACGCGCTAGATCGCGCCAGACTGAAAGCGCAAATGATGACACGCGAATTATCTGGCATGACCAATCCGACCAAAAAGCAGACCGCCGAAGTCGAAAAGCAATGGAAGGAGGTCGATCGCCTTGAACAGTCTTACCAGGGGCAGCGTGATCAGCTTGACCAAGTGAAACGCACCTTAGATAAGACAGGAGTCTCCACAAAAGACCTTAACCAAGAAACCAAGCGGATCGCTTCGGAAACTCGCCGCTATACCCAACAGCTTAACCAGGAACAAACCGCTTTGGAGCGAATTGCGAAGCAGCAGCAGAGAGTGAACGCTTTAAAAGAGCGAAACCAGAAGATAGGCACTGCGGCTGCGGTTGATACGGCTAAAGTGGCCGCCGCTGGATTGGCCATTAAAGGGTTAGTTTCAACTTACGGTGAAGTATCGAGCGCTCAAGGTGAGATTCAGTCGTTGGGGATTGGTGCCGAAGGCATCGACAAGATCACCAAAGCCGCGCGCGAGTTCTCCCAGCAGTGGAGCGGGACAACGCAAGCCGATTTTATCCGTGCCAGCTATGACATTAAGTCAGGGATTGCGAGCTTGTCAGATGAGGCGGTCGGCCAGTTTACGAAAATCGCTGCTTTGACCGCGGGTGCGACCAAGTCGAGCACGGATCAGATGACGTCTTTGTTTGCCTCCGGTTACAACATTTACCGCGATCAGTTTGACCAGTTCGGCGCAGCTACCATCGAGGGATGGGAGAAAATGAGCGCAGCTGAACGTGATAGCCGTTTTGGTGAATATTTCAGTGCGGGCATTGCGACGAGTGTGAAATCGTATAAAACCAACGGTCAGGAAATGAGTGCTGCGATCAGTAGTCTGGGCGCGACGGCCACGTCTGCCAATGTACCGTTTTCTGAGCAGCTCGCGATCCTTGGCCAACTGCAAGCGACGATGTCCGGCAGTGAAGCCGCGACGAAGTACGCCGCGTTCATTAACTCCGCCGCTGGCGCTGGGGAAAAGTTGGGCCTCAACTTTCTTGATGCGAATGACCAGCTCCGCTCTTTGCCTGACATTCTTGCCGAGTTGCGAGGGCAATATGGTGACACGCTCGATGCGGTCGAAAAGCAGGAGTTAAAGAAAGCCTTTGGCACTGATGAAGCCATCGACATGATTGATTTGATGTTCCCGAAACTGGACCAACTTCAAACCAATATCACCGACATGAACCAAAACCTTAAGGGCGGTTTGTCTACGACAATGAGCATGGCTGGAAACATTCTTAACGGGCCGAATGAATCCGTCGAGCGTTTTAACCAGCGCTTAGGAGGATTGATGATCACGCTTGGTAAGGGGGTTGCTCCTGCGTTTCAGTTCGTGACGGATAAGGTCGGCAGCGTTCTAGTGATGATCACCAATCTGTTCGAGCGATTCCCTATGCTCACCCAAGCCATAGGAACCGTTGTTGTTGGCTTATTGGCTTTGAAAACGGGCATGATTGCGATGAAGTTTGCCCAGATTGGCTGGAACCTGGCCATGATTACGGGGATTAACTCGATGGGGATCCTTGCGACCTTGCAAAAAGCTATGGCCATCGGCGCGAAACTTTGGGCGAGTGCACAGTGGGTGCTGAATGCTGCGCTAACGGCAAATCCTATCGGTTTAATTATCGCGGGTGTGGCTGCATTGGTCGGCGTAGTTGCTTTGGTTGTTAAGTATTGGGAGCCATTAGGGGCTTTCTTTTCTGGACTTTGGGACAGCTTAAAAACAACATTTTCTATTGGGTGGGAGTTTATCAAGTCGATCCTTGCTTACTCTCCGCTAGGGTTGCTTATGCAAGCGTGGGAGCCATTAACCGAGTTTTTCGGCGGTTTGTGGGAACGTGTGACAGGCGTGTTTTCGTCGGGCATGGAAGCCATTGCAGGAATGCTTTCAACCGTTTCTGGATGGTGGGATAGCCTTTTTGGTGATGATGACCAGACCGAAAAGCGCTTAAATGTAACCCAAACCATGACGGGAGCCGCGGCGGCTTTGCCTGCGGTTACCAATCCGGCTGCGGTGCCTGCGTTTAGCCCTAGCCAGTCCGGTGCGATGGTGGCTAATGGTGGGGTAATGCCTGCGCCAGCTCTCAGTGTTGGCTCTGTTCCTGCCAAAACGGGCGGTGATCGTCATTACACCGATAACAGCACGGTGGAGTTTGTTATTCACGCTACGCCAGGTATGGATGAACGTGAATTAGCAGAGCAAATTGATAGACGTTTAGCACAGCATAAGCGTGCGCAAGAGCGCCGTTCTAGAACGACGATGTTTGATTAGTGGGGGATGTTATGGGACGTAAATCACGAAAAAAGAAATTAGATCGTTGGTGGGAAGAATGTTTAAAAAATGCCGAAGCGGCAACGGCTAGTCAGAAAGCTAACGCCTTGAACATCTTCTTGGATATATCAGCTCAGATCCCCGTTAGACGGTCGGAAAAGTTCTCTAGGGCACTAAATCGTGTATTCGATGTTTACGGCGATATTATCGGTAGTTTGGTTATGGTCGAATTTGCTAAATCTGAGGGGTTTATTAGGACGAAAAGTCCAGATAACTGCTTAATTGGTAAAGAATTAACGAATTAAAGAAAGGAAAAAGTACAAAATATCACAACATGGCGTTGTTTGATTGATCGAATGGGGTTGGATGGCTATGATAGACCCCAGAAACGAAAAAGGGAGGCCGCCAAGCCTCCCTTCACGGATAAGACCGAAGTCTTATCAATTAATTCGTTGCCCAACACGTCGCCAAACGTGAAGAATCGAATCGGTCAAATTCAATTCTATGGGTAACGAGCCTGATTATCAAGTTTTAAGGCACTTAAAATGGAATTGAATACCTCTGCGGCTGCACCCGCATGCAAAATTGAAGTAACACACGGCCCTTGGCGTAGACATATGCCAAGCTTTGACATTCCGATGGTTAATCATCCAACAGCTAAACGCTTGGATGCCCTCTTATCTGGCCATAACTGGAACCGTAATAGGTTCATCCGCAAATTGCGGAAAGAAGGCGCAACTCTTAAACGTCGCAAATTAGCCGACGGTACATGGAAAACCAAATATATAGCCCCTCGCCGAGCATCGATCCGCCTAGAGCGTGAACAAACGCTTGATGCACTAGCTCGCGCAATGATTTACCGCGCAGATTATGATCCTGATGCACCTTACTTATTTGAAGTTAAGGCTAGCGTGGAAGAACTTGCCCGAATGATTGGTCAGCTTCATGAATATGAAGCCGGCTATGATGGTGACAACGGTCAGTATCGCCATGGTCGTAAAGCTTGTGATCCGGTACATGGTGCAGTTGATGACTTTGAAGCGGCTGACATGATTGTCGTTGTGCGTGAGTTTGACCAGGAAAGCAAGACTAACAAAGCGAAACGCATTTTCTTTAAGCCTAACTTTTTTAAAGGTTTTGGTTTAACAATGGAAGACACCAGGTCTATGTTAAGCCAAGCGAGAAAATGGCAAGAAAAAAGTGGCTTCATTAAAACAGCTAAGCAGAAACGCCAGGCTGAGGTATTGCGCCTGGCTGAATCTGATCGAGTAGCATCGCTGGATCGTCCATCCTTACGTAACCTGTTGGCTCGTCTAAAGCGTGAGTTTACTGGAGAAAACAAACATACCAAGCGCGTTATGGATGCGCATCATCGTTTGAAAGATGCTGAGAAACGGATTAGTGAACAACGTAAGCAACCACAACTTAGTGATACTGAAATGCGTCTAAGACAGTTACAGGCTCAATTGCCGCCTGTCTATGTGTATCAGGCGAAGAACGAAATTAAAGCCGAGCACGGGCTAACGAACGGCCCTGAGTTTGATGCCTTGCTATTGGCTATCCTAGAAACCCGAACATAACCCCTCTTTTTATTTGAATCCGCTTGAGGGCGGAGGCTTTGCCGTATCTGGCGATAAAAATCGTTTAAAAAAGCAACAAACACGACCCGCAGGATCCTGTTTCTCGTCTGATTTCCTACCGTTATTCCCCATTATTGTCCGCGATCGCCGGCTAAATAAAAAATAACCTCGAAAGTAAATCCTGAACTAACCGCTTCCCTAAAGGGAAGGATATAAGCCCGCCATAAAGGCGAGGCTTATTATCTCTTTCGCTTTGCTACAGATATAAAGGTACATCCCATTAAATTGCTATTTAGATTCAGTGCTAATAATTAGATCAGCGTTAAGCAATTTAACGGGCCCCAACTGCCAGCATCGAGTAAATGCAAAAATAGCGCGTTCAGCGCTATAGCTGGCAGCGCTGAACATTTCTTTTGTCATCCGACCGTCATGCTTTCGAGAGTTACGATTATCCAGTGGACCCGATACTTAACCTTTTGTGTTGAATTCAAACTTATCACCTAGCCTTCTTTCGCTTCGCGAGGTCTAGCAGGAGGGTAAGGCGATATTTAACGATGTCCTGTGCAGCTAACCGCGCCGATATAGTTCTGTGGTCTATCAAACAGCGTCGAACGGCTTGGTGCTTCGCTTGCGCAAGCGCATCGCTTATCCCTGCGGGGCTAGTATCTTCGCGTGTCAACTTCTGTGGGTGCGCTTTTGGGCGCAAAAAGGAAAGGTGTGACGCGTCACGCTAAGAGCATGTTTAATAAAGTTGTAATTGACGAGGGTAAGAATTAATAAGTACAATTATTAATTACAAATAGTACTTACTAAAGGTGGGCAAATGCACATTATCTTTTTCAACACGAAGGGTGGTGTTTCTAAATCTACGCTTTGTGAATTCAGCTCTATGGAGTTGCAACGGTTGGGCTACAAAGTTCATGTAGACAACATTGACCAACAAGAGCACGTAACGTTAATAGAAAACGAGGATGCGGATTTTTTCCTTTATGATACGGCTGGCGCATTCACTTCAGCTAACGTTGATTTATTAAAATCAGCTTCCGATGCGAACTCATTGATAATTATCCCCATGAATACTGGAGTTAATGACCTTAAAGAACTGGACTTTATTCTGGCTCGTTTAAATGAGTTTGGAGTGAAAGATAAAGCAAGGATCGTATTCACTAAAACTCGCCAGAACAGCAAAGCATTACAGGATCGTAAAGCTACGGTTAAAAGCCGAGGACTTAAACCTCTTAATTGGGTCATGCCAATGCTTGAAGATTTTAGTGAGCAACGAGATACCGCAAGAACACGAAACGAGATCAGTGCATTTTTACATGAGGTGATTTTATGAGCCTTGTTAATAAAAAAGCTGGAAAGTCGGGTGAACGAGAGGCTATGTCCTCGCCTCATGAAATCCTTGACCAGATCAAGCAGAAAACTCAAGCCACACAAAAAAAGCATCGAGAAAAGTATTTAGCAGATTGGAAGGCTGAAAAAGCAAAGATTGATGGAATGACTCTAGAAGAGTTATCCGAATATATCGAATCAACCGAGGGTAACGCTTTTGAGCCTCGCGTTGGTCTTCATTCTATGAAAATCAATCCGCATGAACATGCTGTGATAAAGCTCGCGATGGAAATTACTGGAGCACGCTCTAGCCGTGAGCTTTTTGTGAAGCACTGCAAAGATGTAATTAATAATAGTAAATAATAATTGTAAGTATAAATTGTAAGTACTATTATCAATCCAGATGAAAAACATAGTGTTTAGATACAAAAACGCCGCCCGTGAGTTTGGCGACCTGGGGCGGCGTTAGCAACCACATAGGAGATAATCTATATGAGTCACTTAGTGCAAGATCTTATCAAAGCCCACGCTGAAAACAAATCTATTCATTTGGGAGCGCTTTCAGGCTCCGCGTTTAAAGCTTTACTTAATGAGCTGGCCGCTGTACGTCAGGGAGAGAAACAATAATGAAAACTGAGGATATTCTACGCATTCAAAAACTGGCGGCTCGTATTCGTTCTATGTCGGTGATTAGCCAGGAAGGAAAACTTCACGAACTGGGCGAGGATGACATTCTTGAATTGCTCGAGATGCAGCAGGAGCAAGCTAGTGAAATTGAACGAATTGCTAATCGTGCGCTTAAATCGATTACAGTTCGTTGATGAGCTGAGGTGCTTTTATTCACAAAGTGCATAACCATATGCGAAGGGGGAGTTTCTTCGCATATGGACTTCAAGTATTGGTATTCTCATTAAGAACGGAATTAAAAAGTATTTGTCATGACTAAGATTATCATCAAAAAACGACGTACATTATCCTTGCCTAAGGAGCCAGAAGAGAAAAAGTTATCCCGTGAAGAGCTGGAGAAAATGGAAGCTGAGATCAAGCAGCAACGCTATGACGACTGTAAAAATTGGATCTTGGGAACCTGGCCGGAAATGTTTAATAAGGAAGATGTAAGGCCTCTAGCGTTAGGGGTACATCGAGATATAGCAATTGCACATCGAGAAGCCGGTGGTCTTGATGTTTTAGGCTTTGGGTCAACAAAGCCGGTTAAAAGATTCTTATCTTCTTGGGTGAGGCGTAAGGCTTACCAAAAAGCGTTAGCGAAGCCTGATTCAAGGCGTTTCTCTCTTACTGGGGAAGATTTTGGGGAAGTAGACGCAAAGGATAGGGGGGATGCAGCTAAAAGAATTGAAGCAATGACGGCAAAGGGCAACAGTAGGAAATCGTGCTAATGGGACAATTGACGAACTTACCAAAGCAGGAACAAAACTTAAAGAGAGTCGTTACGAATAGCTCAAAATTAAACTGCGCTAATGAGTTACAGAAAAAGGAGTTTGATTGCTTTATGGAGCTTATCAAGTCAGAAAAACACATTGATAAAACCGTCGCAATGCTTCTGCTGGACATAAGTAGTAATGATGACTTCAATAATATATCAGAGATGTCTAAAGTTATTTTTAATTTTTTGCCTAAGATTGCCCAGAAAATGCGCAGTAATAATATGAAAGGTGAGGCTCTTATTGTTGATGTAGCGACAGCTCTATTCAAGGTTTGTTCTGTAGATGGAGTTTTGTCTGATAGGGTTACAACAGAGCAAAATAGAAAAGCTCAAAACGAAAGGCATAACAGAGCTAAACAAGAGATAGTGCCGCTTATGGATGAGATGATACATAATATTAAGCATCCAGTTACCCTTGATACTGGAGTTGATCTCTTTTTGAATACTCACCCTGAGATAGAGCGCCCTTACTCCACAATTAAAAAGCTGTTTAAAGAGCGTAGAGAGCATCTTGGATATCCTTCGATGCCCCCAGGGAGACCATCAGCTAAAAATTTATAAGCTTGCTTTATTTAACTTTTTTCTTCTACGTTCAGCTGTAGCCGCAGCATTCTTTTTTCTTTTTTCAGTGATGGCTAACTGCTTACGTAACTCTGCAGTTTCTTGGTTGGCCACACTAATTGCCTGCTGAGCTTGCCATCGAATGTTATCAATTGTTTGCTGTAGGCTGCCCTCTAATTCTCTGGCTTGGGTTTCTCGGTTTTTAGCTTGTTGCTCTGCATGTTGAGCGTTTGTCATTTGTTCCTGGACCTCTGAACGAGCGTACTTTAGTGCTCTTTTCTCCGCGGTTGCAATTCTTTCTTTAGCTTGCTTTTGGGCTTGGGTCGCTTTTTGTTTGGCGGTTTTGAGTTCTTGGCTAGATAGACGACCAAAGAGATAGACACTCATAGGTATGAGCAATACACAAAGTAAAATCAGAATAGCTGCAACTGGCCAGAGTTGAATAAAGATATGCCAACCATCTACTTTGTTATAGAACGGGGCAAACTTGGCCGACTCAGTTTGACCGTTCCAGAACTGCCAACCATCTTGTATTTTGTCGGTCGTATTACCTATCTCAATCAGAGATAAGTTACTTACATATTGATGTGTGTGATCACCTAAATACAACAGACCTATGATCAAGGCGATAAATAAGATCCATCTCATCGAAGATATACCTCTGTAATTTCTGGGCGAAAATGCCCCATTTCTTGACTAACCGTTTCTAATGCCAGTTCTCGGGAGAGTCCCGAACTTTGTAGTTCGTGCATTCGTTCCTGGGCGTAGCTGTGCCGTAAACCATGTGCACCCTCTGACCACCCCAAACATCGATTTGCAGCAGCCGAAAAAGAATTGCTCCAGGGTTGCCCGCCGCCTATGGCGTAGTGATTGGTATAGTGAACGCCTCTATCGAGAATATGTTTTGGGGCCTCGTGGCGTAAGGTCTCTAGTTTTTGGCTCAGAGAATGAGGTACAAGGACATCGCGAACTAAACCACCTTTCCCTTCTACGGTGTAAAGTTTTCCCTCTCGACCACTCCACTTGCTTTCTAGGGATGGGCGGTCATCGGGCAAGCGTTCTTCTCTAGGGCGTAGTGTTAATAATTCGTGTGCTCTGAGTCCGCAAGCGTGTGCCAACTGGGTGGCGAGACTGTGTTTTTCAGTTTGATGTTGAGACACTAAATGTGCTTGTTGGGCAGTGTAAGCCCGAGAGCTAAGAGCTTGGGTTTGCTCTGATTTGATAACCGGAAGGGTAGTGGAGATTGTAAGGTGACCAGTCACATGTTGCATCATGCACTGTATCGCTTGACGCTCCATATCGAGAGCTTTTTGCCCGACTTGCTCGCCGCGTTGTTCTAAGTGGGGTTTGAGGTCCAACGGAACGAAAGTGTACGTTTAGAGGGTTAAGTTATTGATAAGACGTAATTTATCTTTCTCATATCGACTCAATATTTATCACTATTATTAAGGTTTAAAGGTCTTAACTCTCCTTTCTCTAAGTCTTCTGGCA